>NZ_MWJN01000012.1:0-123393 GCF_002027145.1 Microbispora sp. GKU 823
CGGCGTCCTCGAAGTCGGAGGGCCGGATGCCGAGGATGATCTTGCGGCCGATGTAGCGGTCGAGGCCCGGCTTCTCGGCGAAGGTCGAGTCGGGGACGGGGAGACGGTAGCCGGCGAAGGCCACGGCCGCGCCGCCGTTGTCGCGGATCAGCTCGGCGTAGCTGAAGTTCATGGACGGGGAGCCCATGAAGCCGGCGACGAACAGGTTGACCGGGTCGTCGAACAGGTTCTGCGGGGTGTCCACCTGCTGGAGCACGCCGTCGCGCAGGACGCAGACGCGGTCGCCCAGGGTCATGGCCTCGACCTGGTCGTGGGTGACGTAGACCGTGGTGACGCCGAGGTTCTCGTGGAGCTGGTTGAGCGAGGCGCGCATGGAGACGCGGAGCTTGGCGTCCAGGTTGGACAGCGGCTCGTCCATGAGGAAGGCCTGCGGCTCGCGGACGATGGCGCGGCCCATCGCGACACGCTGGCGCTGACCACCGGACAGGGCGGCCGGCTTGCGCTTGAGGTACTGCTCCAGGCCGAGCATGCGGGCGGCCTCGTTGACCCGCTTCTGGATCTCGGGCTTCGACATCTTGCGCAGCTTGAGACCGAAGGCGAGGTTCTCCTCGACCGTCATGTGCGGGTACAGCGCGTAGTTCTGGAAGACCATCGCGATGTCGCGGTCCTTCGGGGGAAGGTGGTTCACGACACGGTCGCCGATGACGATCTCGCCGCCGCTGATGTCCTCCAGGCCGGCGATCATCCGCAGGGCGGTGGACTTGCCACATCCCGACGGGCCGACCAGCACCATGAACTCGCCGTCCTTGATCTCCAGGTTCAGGCCGTTCACGGCCTTCACCCCACCCGCGTAGATCTTGTCGACGTTGTTCAGAACGATAGAAGCCATGCCAGTCCTTCGCGCTTCCGAGACAAGAGGAAGTGGATACGTTTTCAAGACTGTCCCGTGAAATACCGCCTATTGTCAAGATTTCGGTCACACAACCCATGGAACCATGGTGGAATCGTTTCCATGAGTGGTCCAGTGCAGCGGCGGATAACCATCAAGGAAGTGGCGGAGGCGGCCGGGGTCGGGGTGGCCACGGTGTCCCGGGTCCTGTCGGGCGGCTCGGCGAGCGCGGAGACCCGCGAGAGGGTGCTCGCCGCGGCGGCGCGGCTCGACTACCGGCCGAGCGCGCTGGGACGCAACCTGAGGCGCCAGCGGACGGGCGGCATCGGCCTGCTGGTCCCCGACATCACCGACAGCTTCTACGCCCGGCTGACCGACGGCGTGCTGTCGTGCGCCCGCTCGTACGGCGAGCCCGTCACGGTGGGGGTCACCGGCGACGACCCCGAGCGGGAGGCCGAGCTGATCGGCACGCTCATCGAGCAGAGCATGGACCGGCTGATCTCGGTGCCGTCCGGGGACGGCGAGATGTGGGCCCCGGCGCTACGCGCGGGGCTGAACGTGGTGTTCGCCGACCGGCGGGTGCGTACCGACGTCCCCAGCGTGGTGCCCGACGACCGGGCGGGGGTGCTGACGGCCGTGGAGTACCTGGCCGGGCTGGGCCACCGGAAGATCGCCTACCTCGGCCGGCACGGGCAGTCGCAGCGGGTGGCCGCGTTCACCGCCGCGATCGCCTCGCTGGGCCTGCCCGCCGACCGGGATCTGGTCGTGCACGCCCGGTCGAGCCGCGACTCCGCCTACGCCGCCGCCGCGGGCCTGCTGCAGCACCGGCCGGACGTCACCGCGGTGATCGCGGGCGGCAACGTGCTCGGCGAGGCGGCCGTGCTGGCCGCCCGCGAGCTGGACGTGCGCATCCCCAGGGACGTGTCGCTCATCATGTTCGACGACGTGCCCTGGGCCGAGCTGTGCTCCCCGCCGCTGACGGTGATCGCCCAGCCGGCCCAGGACATCGGCTATCGCGCGGCCGAACTCGTGCTGCGGCAGGGCAGGCGCCCTCCGGCCGTCACGCTGCCCACCAAGCTCGTCGTACGGGCGAGCTGCGGGCCCAAGGTCTCACTCCCTAGGAGATGACCTTCTCGATGGCCTCGGTGATCTCCGGGGCCTCGGGGACGACGCGGGGGCGGAACCGGGCCACCACCTGGCCGTCGGCGGCGACCAGGAACTTCTCGAAGTTCCACTGGATGTCGCCCGCCTCGCCCTCCGCGTCGGGGACCGCGGTCAGCTCGGCGTAGAGAGGGTGCCGTCCCGGGCCGTTGACCTCGGTCTTCTCCAGCAGCGGAAAGTCCACGCCGTAAGTCGTGGAGCAGAACTCCTTGATCTCCTCCGCGGAGCCGGGCTCCTGGCCCATGAACTGGTTGCACGGCACGCCGACGACGGTGAACCCCCGGCCGGCGTACGCCCGCTGGAGGGCGACCAGGCCCTCGTACTGCGGGGTCAGCCCGCACCTGGACGCCACGTTGACCACCAGGGCGGCCCCGCCGCCCAGCAGGTCGCCGAGGGTCGTGCTCTCGCCGTCGATCGTCGTCACCGGAATCTCGAGAACGCTCATGTCCGCACCCTAAACGAGCGTCCCGTCCGGTCTCGCCACAGGGCGCGCCGCGCCGCGCACGGTAACCCGCGCCCCCGGGAAGGGTCGGCGTTGGGGGGCGGATCGGCAAAGAACCGTCCGCGGCGTGCCGCGGATGCCGCCGGGGAGGCGGGCGTCCGTATTTCAATCCGCGTGAGGACCCGTCGCGGTGCCCGCCGGAAGCTCTTGGTGATCCGGTGCGGGCCGAGCGGACGGCGGCGCCCACGCCATGGGCGCGCGGCCGCACGGCGGGCGCCACGCGCGCCCGCCTTCCGCACGCGACCCGACGACAAGGACCGAATTGGACAGCAACAGCGTTCTACGCAACACAGTCGCCGCCGTCATCGCGGCCACCGTGGCCGGTGGCGGCAGCGGAGTGGCGTGGGCCGACGAGTGGGCCGCCGCGGAGCGGACCGGGAACAGCGTGCGGCCCGTCACCCACGTCGGAGTGTGGACCACGCGGGCGGCGGCGGCGCGGCCGCCCCGGTTCGGCCGGGCGCCGGCGAAGGTCCGCAGCAAGGCGTACGCCTTCCGGCTCGTCACCCGCCACACCTGGTCGGGCGAGCAGTTCCAATGCCTGGACAGCCTGTGGACCAGGGAAAGCAACTGGGACCACCGGGCGTACAACCAGGGCTCGGGCGCCTACGGCATCCCGCAGGCGCTACCCGGGCGGAAGATGGGCTACGTCGCCGGCGACTGGCGGTTCAACCCGCAGACCCAGATCAGGTGGGGGCTGCGGTACATCAAGGGCCGCTACGGCTCGCCGTGCGGCGCCTGGGGCCACTTCCGGTCCCACAACTGGTACTGATCCGGGCGGGGGCGCCCGGCGGCCTACTGCCGGGCGCCTCCACGACCGGCCCGCTCGCCGGGCCCGCGCTCGGCCCGTGCGTCCGCCCGCGCGGCGGCCCGTACGGCCATCGCCTGGACCAGCAGTTCCAGGCCGAACTCGAACTCCTCGTCGTGGTCGCAGGAGTCCAGATGCGGCCGCAACTCGCTGACCACGGGGAACAGCGCCGGGTCCACCTCGGCGATCACCCCGTCGGCCCGTACGGGGGCGAACGTGGGGGTCACCCCCACCTCGCGCAGCAGCGAGCCGACGACGTACGCGATGAACATGCGCAGCATCCGGACGGCCTCCCGGCCGTCGAAGCCCGCCTCGCGCAGGGTCGCCAGGGCGCGCTCCACCGGGAGGAGGCCCGCGGTCGAGCTCAGCTGCCTGCTCACCACGACCATCGTGGAACGGGGATAGTGATGGGCGATGCGCCGGAAGGCCCGCGCCTGGATGCGCACCCGTTCGGTCCAGTGGGCGGACGGGTCGTCGGTGAAGCCGATCCGCGACAGCACGTCCTCGGCGACGGCGTCGAGCAGCGCGGCCTTGCTGGGCACGTGGTTGTACAGCGACATGACGCCGACGCCCAGTTCTGCGGCGATCCTGCGCATCGAGACGGCGTCGGCGCCCTCCCTCTCGATGAGCTCCACGGCGGCGGTCACGATGCGGTTCCGGTTGAGCATGACCGAATCCTCTCTCGCCGCGCCCGTTTCCCGTCCATTGACGTACGTACAGCGTACGTGACACGCTCGCAGGGATACGTACGGTGTACGTCAAGGGAGGTCCCCCGTGTCGACCCACGAGCTCTACACCATCCCCGCCGAGCTGGCCACGTGGAACGTGGAGATGACCGGAGCGGCCCGGTTCACCTGGGAGTACGACGACGGCCGGGACCGCATGCTCGCCCTCTACCAGAAGGGCAAGGACAAGCAGTGGGACTCGGTCAAGCGGATCGACTGGGACCTCGACGTCGACCCCTACGACGTGCTCGGCATCCCCGACACCACGCTCGCCATCTACGGCTCCCCGCTGTGGGAGCGGATGGACCGGCGGCAGCGCGACGAGGTGCGCAGGCACAACGCCGCCTGGCAGTTCTCCCAGTTCCTGCACGGCGAGCAGGGCGCCATGATCTGCTCGGCCCGCATCGTCGAGTCGGTGCCCGACCTCGACTCGAAGTTCTACGCCGCCACCCAGACGATGGACGAGGCGCGGCACGCCGAGACGTACGCGCGGTTCCTCCAAGAGAAGGTCGGGCTCGCCTACCCCATCAACCAGCACCTCAAGGCGCTGCTGGACAGCACGCTGAACGACTCGCGGTGGGACATGCCCTACCTCGGCATGCAGGTGCTGATCGAGGGCCTGGCCCTGGCCGCGTTCGGGGTGATGCGCGACATCACCACCAAGCCGCTGCCCAAGCAGATCCTCGCGTACGTGATGCAGGACGAGGCCAGGCACGTGGCGTTCGGCCGGATGGCGCTGCGCGACTACTACCGGAACCTGTCCGACGCCGAGTTGCGCGAGCGCGAGGACTTCGTGATCGAGGGGTGCTACCTCATGCGCGACCGGCTGCGCGGCGAGGAGATCTGGGAGACCGTCGGCCTGTCGCGGCAGGAGTCCGCCGAGGCCATGGAGTGCGTGGACCGGTCGGAGTACCTGCGGCTGTTCCGTTCGCTGCTGTTCAGCCGGATCGTCCCGTGCGTGAAGGACATCGGCCTGTGGAGCCCCCGCCTCCAGAAGGCGTACGCCGACATGGGCGTGCTCGAGATGGCCGGCCAGAGCCTCGACGCGCTGATGCGGCAGGACGAGGAGATCGCCGAGCGGCTCGACGCGGAGCGCTTCGCCCGCGAGGAGGAGGAACGGGCGGAGGAGGTCGCCGAGACCATCGCCGCCGCGGGCGACTGACCGCGGATCACATCGTGATCGTCGCGACCGCGGCCGGGCCGGGTCGATCGGCGGGATTCGCGATCCTTGTCCCCATCCGTCGGGGATTCTTGCCATACTCCGTCTTCGTGACTGTGGAGTTGACGCAGAGTGGCCGCGGGTCCCGCCGGATCGTGGTCGGGGCGATCGGCCTGGTCGTCTTCCTGCTCGCCGGCGTCGGCGCTTACGCCGTCGCCTACAACGTTCGCAAGCAGGACACGAAATACTGCGGCCACGACTGCGTTCCCGGCCTCAGGATCGGCACCGTGGTCGAGGCACTGCAGGGCCAGGGGCACACCTGTGCCGACAAGAAGCAGGTTTGGTCCTGTGAGCTGAGAGTCGGCAAGGTCCGGTTCGAAACAGAACTCTTCCGTGCCGTCACCGTGGTGGACTACCACGAATACATCAGCAAGGTCGAGGCCAGGATCATCAATCCGGACAGCACTACGGCGGCGGCCGGATTGGACTACATGTCGTGGTTCGCGGCCCTGCCCCACCGTGACGATCCCCCGACGGTGAAGAAGGTCGGCGGCTGGCTGGCCGAGCAGATCGCGGGCGAGGGGGATATGACCTTCATTCTCGACTGGGAGTACACGCTGGAGCGGAAGGCGAACACCCGATCCATCGAGCTCACGATGAAGAGGAGGTACTGATGGCGGCTCCACCCGGCTGGCCGTACTCTCCCGACGGCAGGTTCTGGTGGGACGGCGCCGCCTGGCAGCCGGTGCAGACGCCGCCCCCGGGGCCTCCCGCACGGCAGGGCGTCACCGTGCCGCCGCCTCCCGGAACACCCGCACAGCAGGGCTTCACCCTGCCGCCGCCTCCCGGGCCTGCGACCGGCCATCCGTCCACGGCCTCGCCCTGGCCGCAGACACCCGGGGCGCAGGCGGCCCAGCCGTACGCCCTCCAGCAGGCGCCCCCGTACGCGCCTCCAGGGGCCGGCGCTCCCTCCCCGGCCCCGTCCGGCGTGGCCCCCCGTCCCCGCCGCTCGGGAACCGCGGTATTCGTGCTGGTCACGGTGGGGACTCTGATCGCAGCGCTGGTGCTGGGCGGGGCTGCCGGCGCCGCCGTGGGCCTGGCGACCGCCGAGCCGGTGACGGACGCCCCCGCGCCTTCCTTCCCCGGGAGGTTCCCCAGTGGAAAGCAGCGGTACCTGCCCAAGGTGACGGTCAATATGGTCGCGGGGAGCTGGCTGCAGGCGGCCAATTCCTGGAGATGCGCGAGGTCCGCGGCCTCCGACCCGTTGACCGGCGCCAAGATGGGGATGATCTGCCGGCCCGGCGACGCCACCAGGCTCCATATGTCCGTCTATCTCTGGTACGACGAGCCGGACAAGGTGCTGTCCGTGAAAGCCCGCTGCGATCTCGGCGCCAGATCGAAGGCGTGCACGAGCCTCTTCTCGATGATGGCGGACACTCTGCTTTCTCCCGATCCGACCCTGCGCGGGCAGGCGGAGGCGTGGGCGGGGAAGAACGCGGACAAGGCGGCGGTGACGGCCATCGGCAGCGTCCGGCTGGAGACCAGCCCGCGCCCGCACAGCATGGAAGCCGTGCCGGCGATCTGACCCCACCTGCCGGGGCGCGGCAGACGCGCGGGGCCTTCGAACCGATCCGCCGGGGCCCGTAGGGCCCGGCTCACATCGTGAGCGTGAGGACCGCGACCAGCGCCGCGGCGGCGACGGCCAGCGCGCCGGCCCAGGCGACGAGGGCGTCCGGCCGGTGGTCGAGCGGGCGCCCGTGCCGGAGCGTCCGCTCCAGGGCGCGGTGCCGTCTCCCCGTGCGCAGCAGCAGGACCGCCCCGGCCAGCGCCGCCGCCGCGAAGGGGACGGCGAGGCCGGGCAGGTCGTGACGGACCATGATCCCCGCCGCTCCGACGGCCGAGCCCGACATCGTCACGGCGGTGCGGACCCAGGCCAGCCGGGTCCGCTCGCTGTGCAGGCCCGGCCTCGGCTCGCCGCCCGGCTTCTCACTCACCGGCCGGCTCACCGCGCCAGGAGGATGAGGAGCAGGGCCAGGACGGCCACCGCGGCCACGCCGTACCCGAACATCGGGGCCAGGGCGGGCGGCGGGAGCGCGCGGTCCTGCCGGAGCGCCCGGTCGATGTGCCGCCAGCGGGGATAGGCCGAGCCGGCCGCCACGGCGGACATCAGCACGAGCACGACGGCGAGCAGCGTGCGCACCCACGGCACGAAGACGCCCTCGGGCACGACCGCGATGGCGATGCCGCCCGCGCTGAGCGCGAGGGAGGTGCTGATCCAGGTGAGGAACGTGCGCTCGTTGGCGAGGACGAAGCGGGGGTCGGGTTCGTTCTCTTCCATACGAGAACGCTATTTCTGCCCCTTTTCCCCTAGATTTGCCGGGTTGCCACTTCCACTGGCGGGTGGGATGACGCCACACGCGTGGTCGTGGCGGCCAGGTGCCGCAGCCGGTCCTCCGACTCCGAACCGGGCTCGGCGGCGAAGAGGTCCATCCCCTGCAGTTCTGGGTCGCCGGGCAGGCCGACGAGCTCGGCGGACAGCCGCAGCTCGCCCACGACCGGGTGGTCGAGGACGTAGTCGCGGTGCGTCGCGGCGGCGACGTGGTGCTCGTGCCACAGCCTCCGGAACTCGGGGCTCTGCCCGCAGATGGTGTCGACGTGCTGCATGATCTGCGGGTTCATCGGATAGCGCGCGGCCAGGACGCGGAGCTGGGCCACGTGCTCCCGGGCGAGCCGCGGCCACCCCTCCCCGTGCATGCGCCTGATCTCCTCGTCCAGGAAGATCAGGTGGGCGATCGTCCTGCGCTCCTCCGGGATCGCGGCGAAGTCGGCGAAGACGGCGGCCGCCAGCCTGTTCCAGGCCACCACGTTGGCGTGCCGTCCGAGCACGAGCGCCGGGGTGAGCACCAGCGAGTCCAGGACACGCTGCAGCCCCGGCCTGATCGGGGCCTGCGCGACGTCGTCGCGCCGATGCGCCGGGCGGGCCAGCGCGTGCAGGTAGCCCCGCTCGTCCCCGGTGAGCCGCAGCACGTCGGCGATCGCGTCCAGCACCTCGGCCGAGACGTTCCTGCTGTTGCCCTGTTCCAGGCGCGTGTAGTGACTGACACTGACCCCCGCCGCCAGCGCCAGCTCCTCACGGCGCAGGCCGCGCACGCGCCGCGTCCCGTTGCCCGTGTACGGCAGGCCGACGTCCTCCGGCCGCACCCGCGCTCTGCGGGACTTGAGGAACTCGCTCAGCTCGACCCCTCGATCCACGATCGTCCAGCCTAGGCAACTTTTGAGTAGTCAGAACTCGGTGCTGGCTGGGACTCGGGACCGCGATCAGGCTGCCTCCATGCGATCCGTGATCCCTCTCGTACTTCTCGGCCTGGGCAGCTCGATCACCGCCCTGGACTTCACCATCGTCTACATCGCGCTGCCGCAGATCGCCCGCGAGGCGGGGTTCTCCCCGTACGCGCTGCAGTGGGTGGTCAGCGGCTACGCGGTGCCCTTCGGCGGCTTCCTGCTGCTCGGGGGCCGCCTGTCCGACCTGCTGGGCAGGCGGCGCATGTTCGTCGCCGGCATGCTGCTGTACGGCGTCGCCTCGCTGCTCGGCGGGCTGGCCTCCTCCCCCGCACCGCTGATCTGCGCCAGGGCGCTGCAGGGGCTCGGCGGCGCGGTGCTGATGCCCGCGACCCTCTCCCTGGTCGTCACCATGTTCGCGGAGGGGCCCGCGCGCAACCGGGCGATGACCGTGTGGGCGGTGTGCGGCGCCGCCGGGCTGAGTCTCGGCGCGCTGCTCGGCGGCATCCTGACCGGCGCGCTCGGCTGGGAGGCGGTCTTCTTCGTGAACGTGCCGCTGACCGGAGTGGGCGCCGTCGCGGCGCTCGCCGTGCTGACACCGGACGGGAGGCGGCGGGCCGGCGGATTCGACCTGCCGGGGGCCCTCACCGGCACCGCGGGCGTCACGGGACTCGTGTTCGCCGTCGCCCAGGGCCCCCAGTGGGGCTGGACCTCCCCCCGGCGTCCTGGCGTCCGCCGCCGCGGCGGCGGGGCTGCTCGCCGTCTTCCTCGTGATGGAGGCGCGGGGCCGCGACCCGTTGCTGCCGCCACGGCTGCTCGCCAACCGGCACACGGCCGCAGGGGCCGGGGTCATCCTGGTCTACGGCCTGACCCTGCAGTGCGTGCCGTACTTCCTCACGCTGCACTTCCAGGACGTGCTCGGCTACGACGCCCTCCAGTCGGGCCTGGCGTTCCTCGGGCCCACCCTCGCGATCACGGCGGGCAACCTGGCCGCCGAACGGCTCATCCCGCGCCTGGGGCTGCGCGGCACACTGATCCTGGGCATGGTCGTGGGGGCGACGGGTACGGCGGTGCTGGCGTGGCGCCTGTCGGCCGACGGGTCCTACCTCGGTCTGCTGGCCGGCGTCGTCGGGTTCGGGCTGGGCGCGGGCCTGTGGTTCTCCACGATGTTCATCCTCGCCTCGACCGGCGTCGCCCCGCGGGAGCAGGGCGTGGTCTCCGGCCTGTCCTCCACCCTCCTGCAGGCGGGCAGCGCCGCGGGCCTGGCCGTCCTGGTGGCCGTGGCCGGTCACGAGACCACCGGCCTGACCGGGGAGGCGCTGCGCGCCGCCACCGCCGGCGGTCTCCGCTCCGCACTCCTGGTCGCGGCCGTGGTCTCCGTGGCCGGCGTGGCCGTCACGGCGGCGCTCCGTCCGGCCGCAAGGGCTCAGGCCACCCTCGCGGACCGCGCCTGAGCGGACGGGGCGGGCGGAGCGGCGCCGGGGGCCGGATCAGAGGCAGGCCTTGCTGACCTCGCGCAGGTAGTTCGCGCCGTCGGTGGCGACCTTCTGCGCCGCGTCCACCGCCGCGTTGGCGTCGTCGACGTTGAGCTTCTGGAGGCTGTCGGCGAGCCCTTGGAGGGCGTCCCTGAGCGTGGTGTCGGCGGCCTTGTTCGCCATGTCCTCCAGGTCGGCGGCACCGTCCTCGATCTTCTTGCGCATGGCGGCCGGGTCGTCCACGGCCTTGCCGATCTCGCTGATGGTCTGGCTGATCACCTGCGTCGCCTCGGCGCACGTCTGCGCCTTGTCCGCGCTCGCGCAACCGGAGGCGAGCAGGACGGCGGCCGCGCAGGCGGCGGCGAACGGGAGGAGTCGCATGCCGATCACCCTACCCAACCGCGGCCCGCCCGCCGCGGAGACGACGCCGGGGCCACCCTTCGGGCCCCTGCACCCTCACCCCGTCATCACCGGGTCATCACCTCGGCGACGACCCCGCGGAAATACCCCACGACCTCGCGGGCGAAGGCGGTCCTGGACACTCCGGCCCCGCGCAGGGCGTCGCCGTGGTCGAGGGTGACCACGGCCAGCGCGCCCGCCAGCAGCGACCACCACAGGGCCGAGGCGATCGCCCGCGAGAGCCGGGAGGAACTCTGGAACGACCGCCCCAGCCGGTCACAGTGTAAGGGCACGTGGCGCAGCTCGTCGGCGAGGATCCGGCCCGCGACCTCCGAGGCGAGCAGGTCCCGGACGCCGTCGCGTACGGCCCGGTAGTAGCCGAGCGCGACCACCTCGGCGAGCATCAGGACCATCAGCTCCGTGCGCAGCCCGAGGAGCCGCCGCAGCCGGACGAAGGCCGCGTCGGTCCAGTGGCCGGAGATCGTCGCCGCGCCCGCCGCCTGCAGGAGCCGGCGCAGCAGGCGGGCGTGCTCGCGCTCCTCCGCCACGAACAGGCGGACCGCCTCCGCGTACACGGGGTCGCCCGCCCGGCGGGCCTTGTCCATGAGGCGGGCGCCGTCGCCGTCCTCCCCCACCTGGAACCGCTGGAGGCTCCGTACGAGGGCGGGCTCCAGCCGTGCCCCCGCGTTCCAGTCGGGGTCGCCCCACGTGCTTCGCAGCAGCGCCGCGCCCTCGAAGTCGCGTAACCAGGCGGTGAAGTCGCCCGTGTCTTCGACCGTCGTCGTCATGGCCACGAAGCTACGGAAGCGGTGTGCAGATCCCGAGGGGGAGTTTGTAGAGGTTCGGCGTACGGCCCGCGGGCGCGGGCGGGCGCCGCGGGCACCCGCTCGCGCGCCGTAGCATCTGCGACATGGGGAACTGCGAACACCTGCTCGTGACGGCCGACCCTGAGCCGCTCACGCCCGAGGGCTGCCAGGATTGCCTGGAGCTCGGCATGCGCTGGGTCCACCTGCGCAAATGCCTGGAGTGCGGCCGCATCGGCTGCTGCGACTCCTCTCCCGGCAAGCACGCCACCGCCCACTACAAGGAGACCGGCCACCCGGTGATCCGCTCGTTCGAGCCCGGCGAGGACTGGCGGTGGTGCTTCGTGGACCAGCGCCTGGGCTAGCAGGCCGGTCCTGAGCCCGCTCAGCCGCGTTCGAGCGTCGCCTCCTCGAAGTCCAGCTCCTGCATGACCCGGTGGAGGACCTCGTCGTCGATGCGCCGCTCGTCGCGCAGCCGCACGAACACCTCGCGTTCCGCGGCGAGCATCTCCCGGCGCAGCCGCCGGTAGAGCGAGGCGGGCGTCTCCTCGCCCTCGGGGCCCGTGCCGCCGCCGAGCCGCTCCCAGGCGTGCAGGGCCCGGCGCTCGGAGCGGCTGCGCAACTGCTCGACCACCTCTTCGTGGACGTCCAGCACGCCGTCGGAGGTGAGCTCCTCCAGCCGCGCGAGGGCCGCGGCGGCGGCGGCCTGCTGAGCGCCCGCCTCCGCGAGGTCGTCGGCGTACCGCTCCCGGGCGGTGGAGACGCCCAGCCGCCTGATCAGCCAGGGGAACGAGAGCCCGTGGACGATCAGCGTGCCCACGACGATCGCGAACGTCAGGAACAGCAGCAGGTTGCGCTGGGGGAAGTGCTCGGGCAGGGCGAAGGCCGCGGCCAGCGACACCACCCCGCGCATGCCCGCCCAGCTCGTCAGCATCACGTTCTGCCAGGACGGCGTCTTGGGCTCCCGGGCGCGCACCCGCTTCGACAGCATCCGGGGCAGGTAGGTGCTCGGCGGCACCCACGCGATCCGCACGAGGACGACCACCAGGAACAGCACGATCGCGTACGTCGCCAGTTCCCCCGGCCGCTCGCCGTCCAGCCCGGCGATGATCGGGCGCAGCTGCAGGCCGATCAGGGCGAACACGATCGACTCCAGCACCAGGTCGGCGACCTTCCACACCGCGCCCGACAGCAGGCGCGTGCCGTACGTCGTCCGGCTGAGCTCGTGACCCAGGTAGATGCCGACGATCACGACGGCGATCACGCCGGAGGCGTGCACGGCCTCTGCCGCGAGATAGGCGGCGTACGGCACGAGCAGCGAGACCCCGTTGGCGATCAGCGCGTCGTCGAGCCGCCGCAGCACGTACCCCGCGAGGTAGGCGATGGCGAGGCCGATCGCCACGCCGAGGCCGGCGGCCAGGAGGAACTGCCCGCCGATGTCGAGCAGGTCGGCGGCGGCGCCGGTCATCGCGCCGACCGCGACCCGGTAGGCGGTCAGCGCCGTGGCGTCGTTGAACAGGCTCTCGCCCACGAGGATGGTCAGCGCCCGTCGCGGCAGGCCGAGCCTGCGCCCGATGGCGACCGCCGACACCGCGTCGGGAGGGGCGACGATCGCGCCGAGCGCGAAGGCCGCCGCGAGCGGGAGCTGGGGGACGATCGCGTGCGCCACGAAGCCGACCACGAGGGTGGTCGCCAGGACGAGCCCGACGGCAAGGAGGCCGACGGGCCTGGCGGCGTCGCGCAGCCGCAAATATGAGCTGTCCAGCGCCGCCGAGTAGAGCATCGGCGGCAGGAAGACCAGCAGGACGATGTGGGGGTCGAGACGATAGTCGGGAACCCCGGGCACGTAGGAGGCGGCCAGGCCGGCCACCACCAGGAGCAGCGGGGCCGACCAGTCTCGCCATCTGGCCAGGGCGGCGACGCCGAGGGCGCGGCCGGGAGCAGGAGGAACTGCAGTGCCGTTGATGTGTCCATCAGACGACGAGGTTACTTACAGCTGGGACTCCCGCTGACCGGGGCCCTCACCATCCCCGCGAGGTCTCCCAGCCCTCCCCGTCCTCGTCCGACCACGGGATCGGGGAGTCCGTTGCGGGCTGCCCGGCGCGCCGCCCCCTGCGGCGCTCGTGCTCGGCGTGCTGGTCCGGGCCCTCGCCGGCCGGCCACTGGTCCGGCCGCAGGCGCTCGCCCGTGGTGTAGAGCGGCGGCTCGTTCGCGTACTGCTCGTTCGCGTACTGATCGTTCATGTACGGCCGGACCGCGCCGAGGCCGAGGGGGTCGTTGGGGTCGACCGCCCCGGGCTGTTGCCCCGCCGGCTGCGGAGCCGGGGGTTGCGAGGCCGCAGAGTAGGCCGGCTGCGGGCCGGTCTGGGCCGAGGACGCGACCAGGCGGTCCTGGGTCGGCGTGCCCCGGGCGACGAGCACGTCGTTGGGGCCGAGTGCGGCGGGCGCCGGGTAGGCCTCGGGGGCCGGGGCGGGCGGCGGCACCGGCGGGCGGGCGTACTGCCCTGTGCCGGGATAATCGGGGCCGGGATAGTCCCGGTATTCGTAGTCGGACTGGACGGGCTGCTCGGGGAATCCGGCGTCGCGCGTCCCACGACGGTCCCGGGCGGCGTAGCCGTTCTCGCCCTGCGCGTAACCGTCACGGGCCCTGCCGTACCCGTCCGGGGCCTGGCCGTAGCCGTCGGGCGCCGTGACGTGGCCCTCGTCGACGGCGTATCCGTCCCGCGCCTGGGCGTACGGGTTCTGGGGCGCGTTCTGCGGCGCGCCGTAGGGGTCCTGTGCCGCGTATCCGTCGCCGGGCTGCCCCGCGTACGCGTCGGGAACGGCGTAGGCGTCCTGGACCCGCGTCGCGTACGCGTCCGGGGACTCGGCCGCGTACGGGTCGTGGACCTGCGTGGCGTACGGGTCGTGGACCTGGGTCGCGTAGGCGTCCTGCCCCTGATCCTGCGGGTGCGCGGGGTACGCCTCCTGCGGGGGGGTAGCCCTCCTGGCCCGGCACCCCCTGCTGCGGGAACGGTCCCGTCCCGGCGTCCTGCTCCTCGCCGCCCGCCTCGGCGAAACCCTCGTCCAGGGTGTCGATCAGCCGTCCCACGTCGTTCATGGGCATGCGGAAACTGGCCGTGCACATCTCGCCCCGCCACAGGCTCAGCACCAGCGTGCCGTCGTGCCACGTGACCCGGAGCACACGGTCCTGGCCTCGCGCGTCGAAGAACACCTCGCCGAACGATGGCAGTGGGACAACTTCCGACATGGCAGACATAGTGCCTTTACCTGCCCTTTTCCGTCCACTCGATCTCGGGAACCCTCGCGAAACTTCCGTTTCTTCCCTTTTCGACCTCACTGGGTAGATCGCCGTTGACCTGAGAGCACTGACATCTCAGTGTGCCATGCGCGCCGGGAGGGAGTTCCTGGAACGCCAGGATGTGGTGAGGCGGACACGCACCGGATGTCGGTGGCACCGGGTAGCGTTCTTCCGTGCCCAAGGACCGTCCCGAGCTTCCGCCCGTCGAAGAACTCCTCACCGCCGCGGTGACCGCACTGGGGGGTGTCGAGCGCCCGGGGCAGGTCAAGATGGCACAGGCGGTGCGCGACGCCATCGAGAGCGAGGAGCATCTCGCGGTGCAGGCCGGCACCGGCACCGGCAAGTCGCTGGCCTACCTCGTGCCCGCGATCAGGCACGCGGCCGAGAGCGGCGATGCCGTGGTGGTGTCCACCGCCACGATCGCCCTGCAACGCCAGCTGGTCGACCGCGACCTTCCCCGGCTGGCCGACGCGCTGGAGAGCCTGCTGCCGCACCGCCCCGAGTTCGCGATCCTGAAGGGCCGGCGCAACTACCTGTGCCGCCACAAGATGGCCGCCGGGATGCCCGAGGACGAGGACGACCAGCTCTTCGACCCGCGTGAGGTCAGCGCCACCGGCCGGATGGTGCAGCGCATCCAGGAGTGGGCCAACGAGACCGAGACCGGCGACCGCGACGAGATCGTGCCCGGCGTGAGCGACCAGGCCTGGCGGCAGTTCTCCGTGACGGCCCGGGAGTGCCTGGGGGCCCAGCGCTGCCCCAGCGGCGCCGACTGCTTCGCCGAGCTCGCGCGGGAGCGCGCGGGCCAGGCCGACGTCGTGGTGACCAACCACGCCCTGCTGGCGATCGACGCCATGGAGGACTTCGCGGTCCTGCCCGAGCACGACGTGGTCGTGGTGGACGAGGCGCACGAACTGGTCGACCGGGTGACGTCGGTGGTCACCGGGGAGCTGTCGGAGAGCACGGTGAGCCTCGCGGTGCGCCGGGCCGGACGGCTGATCGAGCAGGGAGTGGCCGACCGGCTCCAGGAGGCGGGCGAGGACCTGCGCGCCCTGCTGGCCGTCGCCCCGCCCGGCCGCGTCGACACGCTGCCGAATTCGCTCGGGATGACGCTCGCGCTGGTGCGCGACGCCGCCTTCGCCTGCATCACGGCCCTCGGGCCGCGCAACAAGGACAAGGACGACCCGGAGAACGCCGGGCTGCGCAAGGCCGCCTTCACCGCGCTGGACGAGGTGCACGACACCGCCCAGCGGATGCTCGACGCCTTCGGCCCGGCGGCCCGCGGCGACGAGACCGGAGACGACGCGGAGGACACCGGGAGCTCTGGGGGCTCAGCGCGTGGCGCGAGTGGCGGCGCGAACGGCGACGGCGGCACGGACGCCCGGTCCGAGGAGGTCCACCGGGCGGAGGTCGTGTGGCTGGAGGAGGGGCGCGGGCGCGTTCCCCCCACCCTGCGGGTGGCGCCGCTGTCGGTCGGCGGCATGCTGCGCGACAAGCTCTTCGGCGACCGCACCGTCGTCCTCACCAGCGCCACGCTCGCGCTCGGCGGCACGTTCGACAGCCTGTCCCGCCAGTGGGGCCTGCGGCCCGGGGAGTGGACCGGCCTCGACGTCGGCTCGCCGTTCGACCATCCGCGCCGAGGCATCCTCTACGTCGCCACGCATCTCCCCCAGCCCGGCCGCGACGGCCTGCCCGAGGCGTACGTCGACGAGATCGCCGAGCTCATCGAGGCGGCCGGCGGCCGGACGCTCGGCCTGTTCTCCTCCATGCGGGCCGCGAAGGCCGCCACGGAGGCGCTGCGCGAGCGGCTCGACGTGCCGCTGCTCTGCCAGGGCGACGACTCGACCTCGCAGCTCGTCAAGCAGTTCGCGGGCGACCCCGCCACCTGCCTGTTCGGCACGCTGTCCCTGTGGCAGGGCGTCGACGTGCCGGGCCCCTCGCTGACCCTGGTGATCATCGACAGGATCCCGTTCCCGCGTCCCGACGACCCGCTCGCCTCGGCCCGGCAGCGGCACGTGGCGGCCACGGGGGGCAACGGCTTCATGGCGGTGGCGGCCACCCACGCGGCGCTGCTGCTGGCGCAGGGCGCGGGCCGGCTGCTGCGGTCGATGGACGACCGGGGCGTCGTCGCCGTGCTCGATCCGAGGCTCGCGACCGCCCGTTACAGCGGGTTCCTGCTCAACTCGCTGCCGCCCTTCTGGCGCACCACCGACCCCGCGAAGGTCCGCGACGCCCTGCGCCGCCTGACCGCCGGCTCCTGAGCCGGGACCGGCCGGGCGGAGGTCAGGCCAGGGGGACGACGGGGTCCCCGACGCGGATCGTGCCGGTGTTGCGGGGGACGATGCGGATGCCGAACCAGGTCTTGCCGTCCCACCTGCGGTGGCGGGCGAGCGTGCGGAGCGGCTCCTTGCCCTTGACCGCGTCGGCGGGGTCGATCGTGGTGACCGCGCACCTGTCGCACAGCTCGGACACCCGGAACTCGACCTCCCCGATGCGGACCTCCCGCCAGCCGTCCTCCGCGTACGGCTCCGCGCCGTCGAAGACGGCGTTCGGTCGGAAGCGGGCCATCGCGAGCGGCCCCGGAGGCTTCTCTCCCCGCTCGGCGGCCTCCTTCGCGATCCACTCGTCAAGCAGGCGCAGCGACGACAGGGAGGTCAGCAGCAGCGGCGCGTCCCAGGCGAAGCTCACGACCTCCCCCGGCAGCCCGCCGTGCGCCGGGTCGATGGACCGGCGGCGCGGGTCGTCCAGCCACACCAGCCGCGCCGTCCGGCCGAGCAGGCGGGTGAACCACTCGTCGGCCCGCGGATCGGCGGCCACCGCCCGGTCCAGCCCGCTGAACCCGACCGGCACGCTCGGCCCGGTCGCCGGAGGAACGGTCAGATCGGGCATGCCGGGCGCCGACAGCGCGAGTCCGCCTCCGTCGAGGTTGCGGGCGGTCACGGTGATCATGCGAGGAAACTCGCCGAGCCAGAGGTTGTCCCCGTCCTCGCCGATCACCGCCCAGCGGCGGTCGCCCTCCAGGCCCCACCGCTCGACGAAACCGCTCTCCTGAGACAAGCCGGCAGCCGATTTGAGGGGATATATCCGCAGATCGCACAGCCGCATGATCACAGCGTACGCATCGGAAACCGCTTTCACGAGAGGGTCGGCCACACCACCTCAGGGGCTCGTGCTCCCGCATCACGCGTGCCTCGGCCTGGCCGGACCCGGCAGTCACCCCGGCGTCCCACCTCATGCGGGCGGCCCGGCCGCGCCGTCTCCGGTCACATCTTGGTGACCGCGCCGAACGTCTCCCCCGCGTTCAGGCGCCGTACGAGGTCGAGCACGGCGTGCGGCCCGCCGTTCGCGGTGACCCATCGGCTCACCCGGCACGCCGCCTTCGCGTAGGTGCGCTGGTCGGCGCCGGCAGCCCGCAACCAGGCGTCCAGCGTCACCGGCAGCGCGGCGTCCGTGGTCGCCAGGCAGCGGTCGGCCGCCGTATCCGGCGCGAGGTAGCGCGGGTCGCCGGAGACGAGAACGGCCAGGCCCTCGTCGAACCACTGCGGCACCGCATCATTCGTGACCAGGCGGTCGTGCAGTTCGACGTGCGACATCTCGTGGGAGGCGATGACCGGATCCACGCCGTTCGGTGCCAGCATCACCGCGCGGTTCAGCACCGCGACGCCCCGCTCCCCGCCGCCGCCGATCCGGCGGTAACAGCGGTCGCTGAGGCAGGCGAGGATCCGGGGAGAGGCCTGCCGGCCGCCGTAGAAGGCGCGGACGCGCCGCTCCGCCTCCTCCACGGTGGCGACGACCTGCCGCCTCCGGAACGGCGGCAGGCCCGACTCCGCGTACACGTCCGGCGCCAGCCGCTCCAGCCCGTAACAGCCGGGGCAGGCCGTGGCCGCGACCTGAGGAAAGGCCACCGCCACGACGGCGGCCGCCGCGATCGGCAGGGCCGCGAGCACGGCGAGCAGCCACATCCGCCCCGCGCCGGGGTGCGCGCCATCGCTTCCACGCCATCCGTCACTCCCCTTTCTCGAAAGTGGTGAAGCAGGAGCTTGGCGCGATGTCCGCCCGTCGCGCATCGGACCGGGGTAGGACCTCCTCCGGTCTGAGGCGGCGTTCGCGCCGTCCGGGCTGCCGGTGGCGCCGGTGCGCAGGCCGGGCGGCAAAGTCGAGGCCGACGGCGCGGGACTCGACGTGCTCGAGGAGACGGCACGACGTGAGGTCGCCGAAGAGATCGGAGTCGATATCACAGGAGTCGGGCTCTCCTATGTGGAGAGCGGGTTCTTCGTGACCGACGACGGCGACCCCGTTGTCAACGTGGTCTTCCGCGCAGCGATGCCCCCTCACGCTCAGCCCGTGGCCGCCTCTGCAGAGGAAGTGGAGGGATTCCTCTGGCTCACCGCCGTGGAGGCCGAAGGCGATCCGCACCGCCCGCCCTGGATATCGCGAAGCCTGCGCCGCGCGACGGCTCAGATCAGCATCGAGAGGGGAGCAGGGTCAGCGAGCAGGGGTCAATGAGCAGGGGTCAATGAGCAGGGGTTAGTGAGCAGGGGGCAGCGGGCTGAGCTCCGGCCGCTTGGGGGCGAGGCCGTCACCGGAGGACGTGCCGCGAAGGCGCCGCCCGATCCACGGGCCGAAGTGCTCCCTGAGCCACTGCACGTCCTCGCGGCGCTTGGCCCTCGGGTCCACCCGCTCCCGGGGCGGCCAGGTCTTGCGCCAGTCGTCCTCGCCCGGCACGCCCAGCACGTGCAGGACCCGGGCCGCGACGAGGCGGTGGCCCTCGGCGTTCATGTGCAGCCGGTCACCGCTCCAGGCCCGCCAGTCCCGCAGCCCCTGCATCGACCACATGTCCACCAGGTGGCAGCCGTACAGGTCGGCGATCGAGCGGACGTGCATGAAGAAGATCGCGAACTTGCCGCGCAGCTGCCGCATGATCGGGGTGTCCCGGGGATCGGTCCCGGTGAACAGCACGACGTCGGCGCCGGTGGCCCGCAGGTCGCGTACGGCGGCGGCCAGCTTCTTCGCCATCTGGTCCGGGTCGGCGCCGGGGCGGATGAGGTCGTTGCCGCCCGCGCAGAAACTGATGAGGTCGGGCTTCAGTCCGACGGCCACGGGCACCTGGTCGGCGACGATCTGGTCGATCAGCTTCCCCCGCACCGCGAGGTTGGCGTAGCGGAAGTCCGGTTCGAGTAAGGCGAGCCGCTCGGCGACCCGGTCGGCCCAGCCCCGGTAGCGGACCACCTCCCCCGGCGCCGGAGGGGGCGCGTCCGGGAGGGGGTCGTTGAGCCCCTCGGTGAAGCTGTCTCCGACCGCCACGTACGACCGGTAGCCCATGATCCCTTCTTTCGTCACTCGCCCATGTCCGCGATCGCGCGAAGCGCGAGCTCGTACGATCGCATGCCGAACCCCGCGATCGTCCCGGTGGCCACCGCCGCCACGACCGAGGTGTGGCGGAACTCCTCCCGCGCGTTCGGGTTGGAGATGTGCACCTCGACCAGCGGAGCCGTACGCTGCGCGATCGCGTCGCGCAACGCGTACGAATAGTGGGTGAAGGCGGCGGGGTTGAGGACCACGGGGGTCCTGCTGTCGGCCGCCTCGTGGATCCAGCTCACCAGCTCGGCCTCGTCGTCGGTCTGCCTGACCTCCACCGAAAGGCCCAGCTCGCGGCCGGTCTCGCGGCACAGCGCCGCCAGGTCGTCGAAGGTCTGCGCGCCGTAGACGTCGGGCTCCCGGCTGCCGAGGCGTCCCAGGTTGGGCCCGTTCAGGACGAGCACCTGCCTCATCGGGCGACCTCCCGGTACGCGGCTTCGAGCAGTTCCTCCGAGGGGTTCTCCAGGCGGGCGGGCCTGCCGACGTCGTCGAGCACGACGAACCGCAGCACCGCTCCCCTGGCCTTCTTGTCCACGCGCATGTGCTCGCGCAGCCGCGGCCAGGCGTCGGCGCGGTAGGAGGTGGGCAGCCCGACCGACTCCAGGATCGAGCGCGTGCGGTCCACGACGTCGCGGCCGACGCGGCCGTCGAGCCGGGACAGCTCGGCGGCGTAGACCAGCCCGATGGCCACGGCCTCGCCGTGCCTGATGTGGTAGTCCTCGACCCGCTCGACGGCGTGGGCGAGGGTGTGGCCGTAGTTGAGGATCTCCCGCAGGCCGCTTTCGCGCAGGTCCGCCCCGACGACGTCGGCCTTCACCCGGATCTTGCGCTCGACCAGCTCGCGGGTGTGCTCGCCTTCTGGGGTGCGGGCGGCGGCGGGGTCGTCCTCGATCAACATGAGGATCGTGGGGTCGGCGATGAACCCGCCCTTGATGATCTCGGCGAGGCCCGCGACGTAGTCCTCGCGCGGCACGCTCGCCAGCGTGGCCAGGTCGCACAGCACGCCCTTGGGCGGGTGGAAGGACCCGACCAGGTTCTTGCCCTCGGGGGTGTTGATGCCGGTCTTGCCGCCGACCGCCGCGTCCACCATGGCAAGCAGCGTGGTCGGCACCTGCACGACCTGGACGCCGCGCAGCCACGTCGCGGCCACGAACCCGGCCAGGTCGGTGGTCGCCCCGCCGCCGACGCCGACGACCGCGTCGGAACGCGTGATGCCGTACCGCCCGAACGCCGACCACAGCTCGGCCGCGACGTGGACGGACTTGGCCTCCTCGCCGTCCGGCACGGGCAGGGCGACGACCTCGAATCCGGCGCCCTCCAGGGTCTCGCGCACCGGCCTGGCGATCTCGGGCAGCCCGGCGGGGTGGATCACGGCGACCGTGCGCACCTTCGCGTCCAGCAGGCCCGGCAGCTCCGGCAGCACATCGGTGCCGACGACGACGTCGTACGGGCTTTCGCCCCGCACGGTGATGCGCGTCGCGGTCACAGCGCCGCCTCGATCTCGATCGCCACGTCCTCGGGCTCGCGGCCGTCCGTGGCGACGGTGATCGCGGCGAGGCCCTCGTAGATCGGGCGGCGCTGCTCCATCAGCTGCCTCAGTCGGCTGCGCGGGTTCAGCACCAGCAGCGGCCGGGCGGAGGCGAGGCCGACCCGCTTGACCGCCTGGTCGAGCCCGACCTGGAGGTACACGACCCGGTGGCCGGACAGCAGCTTCTGGGTGTGCTCGTGCAGGATCGCGCCGCCGCCGAGCGCGAGCACGCCGGGGTGCGTCTCCAGCGCGTCGCGCACGGCCTGCGCCTCCAGCTCGCGGAACCTCTCCTCGCCGTCCTCAACGAACACGTCGCCGACGGTCTTGCCGGCGACGGCCTCGACGTCGGCGTCGGTGTCGCGGAACGGCAGGCCGAGCCGGTCCGCGAGGAGCCGCCCGACCGTGGACTTGCCCGAGCCGGGCGGGCCGATGAGGACCGCGGCGGGGCCTTGGGACGCCGATTGCATGATCACAAACCTTATTACTTGATGACCAGGGACGACAGGTAGCCCGACAGGTTGCGCGCGACCTCTTCGACGGAGTCGCCGCCGAACTTCTCGACGGCCGCGTCCGCGAGCACCAGCGCCACCATCGCCTCGGCGACGATCGCGGCGGCCGGGACCGCGCAGACGTCCGAGCGCTCGTGGTGCGCCTTGGCGGGCTCGCCGGTCAGCACGTCGACCGTGGCGAGCGCGCGGGGCACGGTGGAGATCGGCTTCATCGCGGCGCTGACCCGCAGCGGCTCGCCGTTGGTCATGCCGCCCTCGACGCCGCCGGCCCGGTTGGTCATCCGGCGCACGCCCTCGGGGGTGTTCTCGATCTCGTCGTGGGCCCGGGAGCCGGGGCGGCGGGCCGTCTCGAAGCCGTCGCCGACCGCGACCCCCTTGATCGCCTGGATGCCCATGAGCGCCCCGGCGAGGCGGGCGTCGAGACGCCTGTCCCAGTGGGTGTAGCTGCCGAGGCCCGGCGGCAGGCCGTAGGCGACCACCTCGACCACGCCGCCGAGGGTGTCGCCGTCCTTGTGCGCCTTGTCGATCTCGGCGACCATCGCCGCGCTCGCGGCCGGGTCGACGCAGCGCACGGGGTCGGCGTCCACCGCCTCCATGTCGCCGGGGCCCGGGAGCACGTCGCGGGGCGCGACGGCCTCGCCGATCGAGACCACGTGGCTGATGATGTCGACGCCGAGGGCCTGCTTGAGGAAGGAGCGGGCGACCTGGCCGAGCGCCACCCGGGCGGCGGTCTCCCGGGCGCTGGCCCGGTCGAGCACCGGCCGCGCGTCGTCGAAGCCGTACTTCTGCATGCCCGCGAGGTCCGCGTGGCCGGGGCGGGGCCGCGACCGCGGCGCGTTGCGCGCCTGGCCCTCCAGCACCTCCGGGTCCACCGGGTCGGCGGCCATCACGGTCTCCCACTTCGGCCATTCGGTGTTGCCGATGCGGATCGCGACGGGCGAGCCGAGCGTGCGGCCGTGCCGTACGCCTCCGGAGATCGTCACCTCGTCCTGCTCGAACTTCATCCGCGCCCCGCGGCCGTAGCCGAGACGGCGGCGGCGCAGCGCCTCGGCGAGGTCCGCGGTGGTCACCTCCACCCCGGCGGGCAGGCCTTCCAGGATCGCGAGAAGCTCGGGGCCGTGTGACTCCCCGGCGGTCAACCAGCGCAGCATGGTGACAAGTCTTCCATGTGCGCCCGACTGCGACGTCCCCCTGACACCCCCATGACCGTACGCGGATCCCCCCAGACCGGAAAACCGCGGGTGCTACCCACCGGGGGAAGCCCCGGGAAAAGCACCGGGAAAGGCCACTGCGACGAGCGCCCCCGCGAGCATGAACGGGCCGAACGGGAACTCGGTCGTGCGGGTGGCCCTGCGGGCCAGGAGCAGCCCCACGGCGTACAACGCGCCGAGGACCTGGCCCGCCATCCCGGCGACGACCGTGGCCTCCACGCCGAGCGCGCCGGTGAGCAGGCCGATCAGCCCGGCCAGCTTCACGTCGCCGAGCCCGAGGCCCGTGGGGCGGGCGAACCACAGCACCGCGTAGACCGCGCCGAGCGCGCAGCCCGACGCCATCGCGGGCAGCAGGCGGCCCGACGGCGCGAGCAGGGCCAGCAGGATCGGGTACGACGGCAGCGTGATCGCGTCGGCAGCCGCCAGGTTCTCCGGTCGATCTCCGCGAGCGCGGCCCCCGCGGCCACGGCGTACAGCCAGGCGGCGAGCACCCAGCCGTCGTGGACGCGCCAGGCCACCAGCGCCGCGGCCAGCGCGGTCACGCCCTCGGTCACGTACGGCGGACGGGGCAGCGGCACGGCGCGGGCCGCGGCGGCGAAGGCCCCCCGCGCCTCCCCGCGGCGGCTCCTGCCCTGGTCGTCCGGCTCCGCGACGAACCCGGCGGCGACCTCCCGGGCGTACGCACCGGCGATCAGGCCGAGGACGGCGGCTGTGAGGACGACGAGGGACACGGGGCAGACACTAACGCCCGCGCGCCGCCGTGGCCCGGGGTGCGGACTCCCCTGTGGACGACCGCGGTCCTGTGGACGACAGCGTTCCTGGGAACGACGTGGCCGCCGCAGGCCAGGAGGCGGTCAAGGCCGCTCAGGCGCGGCGGCTCCACCGGCGGTCAAGGCTGATCAGGTGCGGCACCGGCTCCACCGGCGGTCGAAGCCGCTCAGGCGCGGCGGCGGCTCCACCAGCGGCCGCGGCGCTTCTCCTCCACCGTCCCCAGACGGGCCACCGTGGCGCCCGGCACCTCGCGGGCGAGACGGTCCACGGCGGAGGTGTCCCTCTTGGCCTCCTCCACCGTGGCGAGGGCCTGCAGCATGCCACCCTCGATCACGAAAGGGACCGGCCCCGCCACGTCCACCACCACGGCGGCGGCGCTCTCGTGCCGCGCCGCCTGGCAGACCTGCGGAGTGGTGGCCTGCACCGGCCGGGCGTCCGGGCGCCACCTGCGCATCGGCTCGGTCCCGGTGAAGGCGAGCACGGCCTCACGACCGTCCTTGCCGACCAGTTTCGGGAGGGCCATCTCGCTCTCCTTCTCCTGGCGCAGGCCGTGCTCCCCCACTTCCGACTCGGTGAGCAGCGCGACCACCGGCACCAGCAGCCTGGTCCCGGCGAGCGCCGCCAGGACGTCGGCCGCGGTCGCCGTGCCGGCCTGGAACGCCGACAGCGCCGCCGCGACGGGCGCGTCGGTGCCGCCGTCGTCGTCGGGGCGCAGGGGCTGCGGAATGGCCGGCATGTCTGCGACCCTACCGCCCGCCCCGGGCGGTGCCGTACGCGCTCCGTTCCGCCCGATCAGCCCAGGTCCGCAAGCCCGATCAGCCCAGCTCGGAAAGCCCGATCAGCCCAGATCCGCGATGGCGATCACAGGGCCTCCGCCGGACGGGCCCTGGTGGACCGCCGCCACGGAGACGAACACGGCCGGATCGCCGGTCACGCTCGCCGCCACCCCGCCGACGGTCGCCTTGATCTGGCGGTGCCAGTGGACGTCGGAGTCGTCGAGCATGATGTTGCGCCGCCCGCGTACGCGGCCCGACGGGTCGGCCTCGCATTTGATGAACAGGTTGACCAGCCGGTCGCCGAGGTCGTCCGGGTGCGGGCGCTCGGGCAGGTCGATTCCGGCGCTCCGGATGGCCTCCCAGATCCCGTCGGTGTCCAGGGCGTCCTTCATGACGGAGTGGCCGGCGCGGTACCGCCCGCCGATCCCGCGTACGTTGCCCACCACGACGATCTGGGCCCGGTCGAGCTCCACGCCACTGGAGCACGAGGCGACCGACGAGTAGAGCGACAGGTCCTTGTGGATCTGCTCGGCCGAGGGCGTCTCGATCTCCCCCAGCGCGACCGCGATGCCGAGCGCCGTGGTGGAGTTGGAGATGTCCATCGACTTCAGCGTGTCCTCGGTGACGACCGTCTGGCCGCGCTCCTTGGCGTCGGTGATCGTGGACAGCGTGAGCAGCGGCGTCTTGGTCTGCACGTAGTGGACGTCGGCAGGGTCGTCGATGCCGGCGATCTTCATCGCCTCGCGCACCCCGGCGGCCACCTTCTCGACCATGGCGGGCCTGCCGATGTCCTCGGGGAGGATCACCTCGCTCATCGCCACGCCGACGCTCACCCGCGGCTCGTCGGTCCGTACGGCCGTGGCCGGATCGACGGTCGCGAAGATCGTCGCGTGCGGGCTGAGCACGCCGTCGGTGCCGCCGGACCACACCAGGGGCACCTGCGCGACCTCGTCTGCGGTGCGCGTGCCCTTGGCCACGAGCACCTCGCGGAAGGCCCGGTCGGCCAGGATCCGCGTGTAGTCGTTCACGCCGCCGTTGCCCTCGGTCTTGCCGATCACGGCCAGCACGCGGTCGGCCTCGATCACGCCGTCGTCGATCAGCCTCGCCAGCCCGGAGGCGTCGGTGACGCTCTCGATGGGGACCTTCCGTACCTCGATCGGATCCGGCACTTATCTCTCCACCCCTCTGTACACCCTCGTACCGATATTTCCTGACAGCGCGGCACCGATGTGGTGCAGCGAGGTGATCACGGCCCGTCCCCCGGTCTCCTCGGCGAAGCGCAGGGCGGCCTCGACCTTGGGTCCCATGCTGCCTCCGGCGAAGTGACCGGCCGCCTGCAACTCGCGCAGGGCGGCCACGTCGATCTCCCCGATCGGGCGGGCGCGAGGCGTGCCGAAGTCCACGGCGGCGTACGGCACGTCCGTCGCGATCACAAGCTCGGTCGCGCCGACGGCGGCGGCCAGCACGGCGGCGGCGAGGTCCTTGTCGACCACCGCCTCGATTCCGGTCAGCGTGCCGTCCTCCCCGCGCACGACCGGCACTCCCCCGCCTCCCGCGGCGACGACGATGAACCCCGCGTCTATGAGCGCGACGGCGGCGGGGGCGTCCAGGATCTCCACGGGCCGCGGCGAGGCGACCACCCGCCGCCACCCGCGGTCGAACCGCCGCCAAACCTGGCCGTGCCCCTCGAATCGGCGCGCCTCGTCCTCCCCGAAGTAGCGCCCGATCGGCTTGACGGGGTCCTGGAACGCCGGGTCGGCCGGGTCGACGAGCGTGCGGGTGACGATCGCCGCCACCCGGGCGTGTCCCAGCTCGCGCTGCAGGGCGTTCATGATGAGCGTGCCGATCGTGCCCTGCGTCTGGGCCACGCACCAGTCGAGCGGGACGGGCGGCACGACGTGGGCGGCGAGCTGGTTCTTCAACAGGAGGTTGCCGACCTGGGGGCCGTTGCCGTGCGTGAGCACCACCTCGTGCCCGGCCCTGCTGAGCGCCGCCACGTGGGCCATGGCCTCGCCGATCGCCCGCTGCTGGTCGGCCGGGGACGCGCTCCCGTCGGGAGCCGTCATGGCGTTGCCGCCCAGTGCGATCAGTACGCGTCCGCCCACACCCGGAAACTATCCAGCCCCATCCGGGCCTTCATTGGCGAGTCTCGCCCACCCCTGCCGCAACCATGGGCAGATTTCACCAAGTTCGGCATTCACGCTCGTCAGCGCGCAGGGGGTTCTCACGGGGTCCGGGTGCGCGGTCCTCCCGTCGCCGCCCGGCTTCCGTCCGAGGCGACTTCTGCCAGAATGCTCGCCACTGCCCCCCTTTCCTGGAGATCCGCATGGCCACGCCTCAGGTGCGTCCCGGGCTCACACACGAACGCGTCGGCGTCTTCGCCGACGCGATCTTCGCGATCGCCATCACGCTGCTCGCCCTGGAACTCCCCCGCCCGGAGGGCGAGGACTTCCAGCGGCTGGGCGCGTTCTTCGGCGACCACTCCGGCTCCTTCATGGCCTTCGCCATCGCCTTTCTCATGCTCTGGTTCGCCTGGCGGGCCCATCACACGCTGTTCGACCAGATCGAGCGGGTGTCCCAGCCGATGCTCCTGCTGCACATCCCGCTGCTGTTCTTCGTGGCCGTCCTGCCGTACACGACGTCGATCTTCGGCGAGACCAACGCCGGCCATCTGCCGGCCGAGGCGGACGGCAGGGCCCTGGCGACCGGCCTGTTCGCCGGCAACGAGGCCGTCCTGCTGCTCTGCCAGGGCGCGCTGTTCACTCTGGTGCTGGCGCAGCGCCTGCACCGGCCGGACGCCGACCTGCGACGCCTGCGCGGCAACGCCTGGATCTACTGGGCGATCGGGGTCTACTGGCTGCTGACCGCCGTGGCGAGCGCGTGGGCGGTCACCGCGGTGCCCTTCCTGTGGCTGGCGACCCCACTCGTCGCCGCCGGCACGGTCCGTGTGCTCAGGATGAGGCGGTGAACCCGCGCAACACGTCCGCGATCTCGTCGACCTCGTGAGCTTTACCGAGGCCACTGCGATCACCACTCGCAGGGGCCGCATCGTCGGCGGAGTCCTGGGCGAGCCGGTCGAGGAGTGGCTTCCAGCGGCGCACCGCCTCGATCGCCAACTGCTCGGTCTCCTCATCGGCGGCACGCAGGAGGTACTCCTTCACCGCCCCGGCGACGACCTCCTGCATGCTGCGGCCTTCCTTCTCTGCGCACCGCCGCAGGCCTCGCTCTGCGCCTCATCGAGGCGAAGCATCATGCTCATGTCTCCACCATCCGGCGTCGCGTCACGGCTGGCGCTATCACTGAGAGTACATGGCACGTGACGCTAGGCGATAACGACTTTTTCGGTCACGGCATCCAGGCGGCTTCGCTCAGGACAGGCGGCGCAGGCGGGTCACGGCCTCGTCGATGACCTCGTCGCGCTTGCAGAAGGCGAACCGCAGGAAGTGCCGGCCCCGTGCGGGGTGGTCGTAGAAGACCTGGGTCGGGATGGCCACCACCCCCGCAAGCTCGGGCAGCCGCCGGGCCAGCTCCAGGCCGTCCTCGAAGCCGAGCGGCCGTATGTCGGTCTGCACGAAATAGGTGCCGGCGGGACGGAGCACGTCGAAGCCGGCCTCCGTCAGGCCCGTCACGAGGCGGTCCCGCTTGCCCTGGAGGGCCGCCCGCTGGGCCGCGACCCACTCCATCTCCTCGCGCAGGGCGTACGCGACCGCGGCCTGCCAGGGGGCGTTCGCGGTGAAGGTGAGGAACTGCTTGACCGCCTGCACGGCGCCCGCGAGCGGCGCCGGAGCGCACACCCAGCCGGTCTTCCAGCCGGTGACGCTGAAGGTCTTGCCCGCGGAGGAGATCATGACCGTGCGCTCGCGCATGCCGGGCAGCGTGGCGAGCGGAACGTGCTCGACGCCGTCGAAGGTGAGGTGCTCGTAGACCTCGTCGGTCACCGCGACCAGATCGTGCTCCAGGCAGATCCGGGCGACGCACTCCAGCTCCTCGCGGGTGAACACGGTCCCGGTCGGGTTGTGCGGCGAGTTCACCAGGATCGCCCGGGTGCGGGGAGTGATCGCGGCCTCCAGCTCGGCCGGGTCGAAGGTGAACCGCCCCGCGTCGACACGCAGCGTGACCGCCCTGCGGACGGCTCCCGCGAGCGCGACGGCCGCGGCGTAGGAGTCGTAGTAGGGCTCGAAGACGACCACCTCGTCGCCCGGTTCGCAGAGCGCGAGGATCGTCGCGGCGATGGCCTCGGTGGCCCCGACGGTGACGAGCACCTCCCCGTCGGGGTCGTAGGCGAGGCCGTACCACTGCTTGCGGTGCTCGGCGACCGCCTGCCTCAGCTCCGGGAGGCCCGGTCCGGGCGGGTACTGGTTGAGGCCGCTCCGCACCGCCTCGACCGCGCGCTCCAGCATGCGCTCCG
Organism: Microbispora sp. GKU 823; assembly: GCF_002027145.1. Classification (NCBI taxonomy): domain Bacteria; kingdom Bacillati; phylum Actinomycetota; class Actinomycetes; order Streptosporangiales; family Streptosporangiaceae; genus Microbispora; species Microbispora sp. GKU 823. Next base: position 29,056 of record NZ_MWJN01000012.1, read on the forward strand.
GCCCGTCGGTGTCGGGGAAACCCTGGCCCAGGTTGATCGAGCCCGTCTCCACGGCCAGCTTCGTCATCGTGGCGAACACGGTCGTGCCGAACTCCCGCATCCGCCGCACCAGCGGCTCCCTCACGGCCCTCACCCTATCCGGGACCACGGAGGATGGCACGCGCCGGCAGACCCTCGATCACCACAAAGGCACCTAATGAGTACTTATGCCTATTCCTACGGACAATCCGATACATGCATCGGCAATTTATCGTAGTGCGAATACAATACGGAGCGTCGGCGTCATGCTCGTCTTGGTACGCTCCTCTGGTTCGAATCCCGCCGGAGTGGACGCGTTCACCTGCGGAAACACCGCAGGCGTTCCCCGCGCCACAGGGTTCGACATCGACTGCTCTCATGCCCAGAAACCAGGTGCCGCCATGCACGACGACGCAGCGATCAGGACACACGTCACCGGCGTCACCGCTCCCTCGCCGTCCACGCCGCCGGGCGGCCGTCACACGAGGACTCCGGGCTCGTCGTTCGATTCGTCCATCTGATTTCGCCCGCTCGTAATGCGTCCGCCCATCGTGCCGTTCCGGCAATTCGTACTGAAGGTGGCCAGCAGATGTGATCTGGCCTGTGATCACTGCTACGTGTACGAACACGCCGACGCGAGCTGGCGGGGACGGCCGATGGTCATGTCCGACGAGACCGCCGCCCGGGTGGCGGATCGGATCGCGGAGCATGCCGCCGAGCATCGGATCCAGACGACGCACATCGTCTTCCACGGAGGCGAGCCCCTCCTCGCCGGAATCGATCGCCTCCGGCGATTCTCGCGTACGCTCCGCCGGGCGGTCGAGGGTGTCTGCGACCTCGACCTGCGCATCCACACCAACGGCGTGCTCCTGTCGCGCGCCTTCTGCGACATGTTCGCGGACGAGGGCGTCAAGGTCGGCGTGTCGATCGACGGCGACCGGGCGGCCAACGACCTCCACCGCCGGTACGCCAACGGCCGGAGCAGCTACGACCAGGTCGTCCAGGCGATCACCCTGCTGCGCGATCATTACCCGCATCTCTACGCCGGGCTGCTGTGCACCATCGACGTCCGCAACGATCCCGTCGCGGTCTACGAGGCGCTCGTCGCGCTGCGCCCTCCGCGCGTCGACTTCCTGCTCCCGCACGCCACATGGGACAACCCGCCGCTGCGGCCCGGCGGGCGGCGGACCGCGTACGCCGACTGGCTCACCGCCGTGCACGACCGGTGGCGCGCGGACGGCAGGCCGGTCCCGGTCAGGATGTTCGACTCGATCATCCTGACCGCCTCGGGCGGGGACAGCCAGACCGAGTCGCTCGGCCTGCGGCCGTCCGACCTCGTCGTCATCGAGACCGACGGCTCCTACGAGCAGGCCGACTCGCTGAAGACCGCCTACGACGGCGCGCCCGCGACCGGATTCGACGTCTTCCGTCACTCGCTGAACGAGGCCGCACGGCATCCCGGCTTCGCCGCACGCCAGGGCGGACTGGACTCGCTGGCCGACGAATGCCGCCGTTGCCCGCTCGTCACCAGTTGCGGCGGCGGCCTGTACGCGCACCGCTATCGGACGGGATCGGGCTTCGCCAACCCCTCGGTCTACTGCGCGGACCTGTTCCGGCTGATCTCCCATCTGATCGACCAGGGGCGGCGGAACCCGACCGCCCCCGTCCACCGGCTGCCGGTGGCGACGCTGGACGCCCTGGCGTCGGGGGAGCGCCGGGGCGGACGACGTCGCACGACTGCGCGCCCCGCAGCTCAGCGGAGCCCGCCTGGCGGCGGGCCGCGCGGCGGCGGTCGTCGCCGACCAGGAGTCCTGGTCCGTCCTGGTGGACGCCGAGCGGGCGGACCGCGACGCGGTGGACGACCTGCTGAGCCATCCCTACGTCCACGCCTGGGCGGCGCGCTGCGCGGCCGCCGGTCCCGCCCGGCTCACCGCCGCCGACGCCGGTCACCTCGCGGCCGTCGCCGCGGTCGCCGCGTACGGACCGGCCTGGCGGTGAAGGTCACGGTGCCGGTCACCGGGACCTTCGTCCATCTGCCGGGACTCGGGCGGATGCGCGCGGGCGGCCAGGACCACGCCGAGGTGGACGCCCACGACGGGTCGTTCGCCGTGCGGGTGGACGGCCGGTGGCTGTCGGAGGACAGCCTCCTCTGGGGGCCGGTCCGCACGATCGAGGCCGCCGGGCTCCGCCTGCTGCTCGACGACGTCGACCCGTACCGCGATTGCCACGGCCTGCCCGTCGAGGACCGGCTCACCGGCGAGACGGCCGCCGAATGGGGCGAGGTGGTCCGCTCGGCGCTCGCCTCCCTGACCGAAGACCAGCGGGCCGCCATGCGCGCCGGCCTGCGGGTGCTGACGCCGCTGAAGGCCGGTACGCCCGGGGCGGCCGGCCGCACCGCGTACGGCGCGGTCGCCCTCCCGCTCGGCGCCGGCCCGGAGACGACGGCCCGGCTGCTCGTCGAGCACTTCCACCGGGCCCAGCTCGGGGCGCTGCTCGACCTGCTCGACCTCACCGGCGGCGACGTCAGCCGCGAGCGGCTGCTGTGCGACGCGTACGGACTGCTTTCCGTCGCCGGGTTCCTCGGCGACGAGGAACTCGCGCGGCTGACGGCGACGATCGGCCGGATCAGCGACGGGGCGCTCCCGGCCGTGGGACGCCGGTTCGCCGAGGGGCTCGCCGAGGCCGCCGCCCGCCTTCCCCTGCCTGGGAACTCCCGGCGGAAGTGACGCGCTGCCCCGGCCCCCGGCCGTCCCCCCTCGGGCATGGCGCTGGAACCGGGATCGAACGACTTGCCATGATGGGGCACGAGCGGTGACCGCGGGACCCGGTCGCCAGTCGTCACGCCCGCGAGCGGGAGATGCGGGTGCTGGTGCTCTGGCCGCCCGGCTCACGAAGGGACTGGCGGGTGAACGTGGCGGCGGGCAGGATCCGGCGGGTCGACGCGCTGCGCGGGTTCGCCGTGTGCGGGATCATGCTGGTCAACGCCTGGCAGCAGAGGGTGCGGCACGGGCCGACCTCGCTGGACTGGGCGATGGTGAACCTGTTCCAGAGCCGCTTCTACCCGATGTTCGCGTTCCTGTTCGGGTTGTCCTTCGCGCTGTTCCTGCGCTCGGCGCGGCTGCGTACGAGACGCCCGCGCGTCGTCATGCTGCGGCGCCTGGTCGTGCTCGCCGCGCTGGGCGCGGCGCACATCCTGATCGACCCCGGAGAGGTGCTGCTGCCGTACGCACTGCTGGGGGTGGTCGTCCTGCTTCCGGCGAGCCTCCTGCCCCGAGGGGCCGTGCTGCTGGCGGGCTGCGGCGTCCTGGTCGCCGCCGTGCTCGACCCCCATCCGTACGTGCTGATCACCGCGCTGTTCCTGCTCGGGCTGGCCGCCGCCCCCGAGGCGGAGGCGAGAAGGGGGGCCGGGCGCCTCGGCGGAGCGGACGGCCTGGGCGGCGGGCCGTTCCTCGGCGTCGTGTGCGCGGCGGCGGCCCTGCTCGCGGCCGGGCTGACCTGGTTGTGGAACCACGCGCCGCCCGGCGGCGGGGTCTACCAGGCGGCGGCGCTGTGCGGCGCGGTGGCGTACGCGACGGCGTTCCTGCTGCTCGCCGGTCATACGGCGGTGTTCGAGGCGCTGGGACGGATGACGCTGACCAACTACGTGACGGGCACGACGGTGATCGTGGTGGCGATGCCGCTTCTGGAGGCCGACGGCACGGGGGCCGCCGTCGTGGTGCTCGCCGTCGTCACCGTCGCCGCGCAGGCGGTCTTCTGCAGGTGGTGGCTCGCCCGGCACCGGCACGGCCCGCTGGAGTGGATCTGGCGCACGCTCACCTGGTGGGGCGAGCCGGCGACCGGGCAGACTGTGATCCGTGACCCGCGTAGCGCTGTGCCAGATCCCCGTAGACCACGACCCGGAGACCAACCTCTCGACCGTGCGTGACGCCCTCGCCCGGGCGGGGGGCGCCGACCTCGCCGTGTTCCCCGAGGCGACGCTCGCCCGCTTCGGCCCGGGGATCGTCGAGACCGCCCAGCCGCTGGACGGCCCGTTCGTCACCGGCCTGGCCGAGGCCGCGCGCGAGCACGGCACGGCCGTCATCGCCGGCGTCTTCGAGCCCGCCGCGGACGGCAGGGTCTGGAACACCGCCGTCGCCCTGCGGGAGGACGGCTCGCTCGCCGCGGCCTACCGGAAGATCCACCTGTTCGACTCCTTCGGGGCGAAGGAGTCGAAGCTGGTCGCGCCGGGGGACGTGCCGGAGGTCGTGGAGCTGGCCGGGCTCAGGATCGGCCTGATCACCTGTTACGACGTCCGCTTCCCCGAACTGGCCCGCGCGCTGGTCGACCAGGGCGCGGACACGTTCGCGGTGATCGCCGCCTGGGGCTCGGGACCGCTGAAGGAGGACCACTGGACGACCCTCGTCAGGGCCAGGGCGATCGAGAACACCACCTGGACCATCGCGGTCGGCCAGGCGCCCAATCCCGCCATACCGGACGGGTTCGGTGTGGGCCGCAGCATGCTCGTCGATCCGATGGGCGTCGCCCGGCATGACCTGGGCACGGGCCCCGGCGTGCTCGTCGCGGAGATCGACGCGGCGTGGACCGAGACCGCGCGCGCCACCCTCCCCTCGCTCGAACACCGCCGTCTCGGAGTCAGCAGATCGTAAACTTGGCCCCATGAGCGAGCCGGGACGCAGGACGCGGATGCAGAAGGTGGTTCCGCCGCGGCTGCTCGTGCCGTACCTGTCGGGCCGTCGCACGATCATCTCCGGCTACGTGTACCGCGTGCAGGACTGCGACCGCCTCACCGCCCCCGCCGCGCTCGTCGAGGCCCTCGACCTGTGCTTCGACGGATCGGAGCTGACGCCGGACGTGCCCGAGCTGTACATCATGCGCTGGGACGCGCGGGACATCGACACCTACGTCGTCCCGTACGGCCCCCACATGGGCGGTGATTGGAGCGATGCACCGCCCTTCACCGGGAACGGCTTCACCGCCTCGCGCGAGCAGGTGGTGCCGCAGTTCCACACGATGCCCATGCCGATCCCCGCGGGCGCGGAGATCGTCCACCTCACCGCGGCCGGTGAGCGTCCCTTCGCCGCGTACGACGGCCTGACCTGGCGGGCGGCCCGATGAGCGAGATCGAGCCGGTCGGCCTGGGATTCGTCGCCCGCTACCGCGACCGGGACTACGCCGCCGCGGTCGGGCCCGGCGGCGACGACGTGGTGCTGTTCAGCGAGACGCCGCAGGAGGGGTTCACCGCCGCGGGCGGCTACTGGCGGCTGCGGGTGAGCCGGGCCGCGCTGGAGCGGCTGACCCTGCTGCGCACGGTCGGGGCGTTCGGTGGCGAGCCGTGCCTCGTGCTGGACGAGGACGACGGCGGCGACGGCGGGGAGGGCGGCCTGCACATCGCCTACACGGGCCACAACGGCCTGAAGGCCGAGGCGCTCGGCTACTGGCTGGTGGACCACGGCGCGTACGAGGTGGTCGTGCCCCGCGACGAGGTCCACGCGATCCGGGTGGAGCGCGTGCCGGTGCCGCTCACTCCTGACCGGGCGGACGGTCAGGAGAGTTCTTGAGAGACCTCCGGGCCGGGACATGGTTCTCCGGTCGGTGGAAGGGGAGGGCGGTTCAGCAGCCCAGCGACCGGTAGCGGGCGAAGCGGGCCGCCATCCGCTCCCCCGCCGGGCGGCCCAGCAGGCCCGCGATCTCGTGTTCGAGCGTGCGGCCGACCCTGCGGCAGAACTCCTCCGGCTCGTACGCCGCGTCCGGCCGTTCCGGCACGATCCGGTCCACGATGCCGTCCCGCCGCAGGTCGGCGGCGCGTACGCCCTGGGCGGCGGCGATCTCCGGGGCGAAGTCGACGGTCCGGTACAGCAACGCCGACGCGCCCTCCGGCGGGAGCGGCGACAGCCAGGCGTGCTGCGCGCAGACGACCCGGTCGGCCGGGAGCAGGGCCAGCGCGGCGCCGCCCGCGCCCTCCCCCAGCAGCAGGCACACGGTCGGCGCGTCGAGCATGACGAGGTCGGCCAGGCAGCGGGCGATCTCGGCGGCCAGGCCGCCCTCCTCGGCCGCCTTCGACAACTCCGCCCCGCCGGTGTCGACGACCGTGACCAGCGGCAGGCCCAGTTCACCGGCCAGGCGCATGCCGCGCCGGGCCACCCGCAGCCCGGCCGGGCCGAGCGTGCTGCCCGCCCGCTGCCGCCACCGGTCCTGGCCGAGCACGACGGCGGGCGCGGCGCGAACCTGGCCAGCGCCAGCAGCAGGCCGGGGTCGCCGCTCCCCCGTGCCGGTGCCGTGCAGCGGGGTCACGTCCCGTGCGCCGTGTTTGAGCAGGTCGCGCACGCCTGGGCGGTCGTCGCGGCGCGAGCGGGTGATGGCCTCCCACGCGGGGACCGGTTCGGCCGCCTCCTCGGGCTCCGGGCCGGGCTCCAGGCCCGCGCGCGGAGCGCAGAGCACGGCCAGCGTCCGGATGGCGATCTCCCGCGCGTCCTCCGCCGAGACCACGGCGTCGACCAGCCCGTGGGCGTAGAGGTTCTCCGCGACCTGCACCCCCCGGGGGAACGGGTAGCCGTGCAGCGACTCGAACACCCGCGGCCCGAGGAAGCCGATGAGCGCGCCCGGCTCCGCGGCCGTCACGTGCCCGAGCGAACCCCACGACGCGAACACCCCGCCCGTCGTGGGATGGCGCAGGTAGACGACGTACGGCAGGCCGGCGGCGCGGTGGGCGGCGACCGCCGCGGTGATCTTCACCATCTGGGTGAAGGCCAGCGCGCCCTCCTGCATGCGGGTGCCACCGCTGGCGGGGGCGGCGAGCAGCGGCAGGCGCTCGGCGGTGGCCCGCTCGACGGCCCGGACGAGCCGCTCGGCCGCCGCCACCCCGATCGAGCCGGCCAGGAAGGAGAACTCACAGGCGACGACGGCCACCCGGCGCCCGTCGAGCGTGCCCTCGCCGGTGACGACCGACTCGTCGTACCCCGTCCTGGCCCGGACGCGGGCGAGTTCGGCGGCGTACTCCGACCCGGGCGCGGCCCGGTCCCGCGGGGGCTCGTCCCACGACTTCCACGAGTGCGGGTCGAGCACCCGCGCGATCAGCGTCCGCGTGTCCGGCCTGCCCGCGTCGCCGCCGGTCATGGCGAGCGCCGCTCCCGTTCGGCCAGCCAGTCGAGCACGGCGTCGTTGTCCTGGCCCAGGCCGGGAGGCGCGACATGCCCGTCGTCCGAGGCACGGCCGTCGAACCGCAGCGGCGGGCCGGGCAGTTCGACCGGGCCGAGCACGGGATGGTCGACGGTGACGAGCAGGCCCTGCGACCTGACCTGGTCCCAGGCGTACACCTCGTCGATCGACCGGATCGCGCCCGCGGGCACGCCGATCTCCCGCAGCGCCGCGAGCCAGTGCTCGCGGTCGTGCGCCGCCAGCGCCTTCTCCATCTCGGCGATCAGCTCTTCCCGATGGGCGAACCTATCCCTGTTTGTCGCATATTTCGGCATTTCGGGATCGATGTCCAGTAGCTGGGCGACCTTACGCCACTGCCCGTCGTTGGCCACCGCGATCTGGATCATGCCGTCGGCGCAGCGGAAGGCGCCGTACGGGGCGATGGAGGCGTGGTGGTTGCCGCCCGCCTTCGGCACAGCGCCGCCGACGGTCCAGGCGGTGCCGTGGTAGGAGTGCACACCCACGACCGACGCCAGCAGGGACGTCCTGACCACCGTCCCGCGGCCGGTGCGCTCGCGCTCGTACAGCGCCGCGACCACGCCGTACGCGCCGTGGATGCCCGCGAGCAGGTCGGCGATCGAGGCGCCGACCCGGTACGGCTCGTCGGGCGACGGCCCGGTCAGCGACATCAGCCCGGCCTCTCCCTGGGCGATCTGGTCGTAGCCCGGCCGGCCGCCCTCGGGACCGTCGTGGCCGAACCCGGTGATGGAAAGGATCACCAGCCGGGGATTGAGCGCGTGCAGGCGCTCGACGGAGAAGCCGAGGCGGTCGAGCACCCCGGTGCGGAAGTTCTCCACCAGCACGTCGCTCTGCCGCACGAGGCGCTCGACCAGGTCGCGGCCCTCCTCCGACTTCATGTCCACCGTGATCGACCGCTTGTTGCGGTTGGCCGCGAGGAAGTAGGTGGATATGTCGTGGTCCGGGCCGACGAAGGGCGGACCCCATCCGCGCGACTCGTCCCCCGACGGGTGCTCCACCTTGATCACGTGAGCACCCAGGTCGCCGAGCATCTGCGCGCAGTGCGGCCCGGCGAGTGCCCGGGACAGATCGAGGACGACGATGCCGCTGAGAGGTCCCTGCACGGCCAGCCTCCACGGGGGGTCGCTAAGGAGAACGTCCTTCGGTCTCCACCGGCAAGCCTGCCAGGTCACCCCTCCGGCACGACAGCCCGGTCCGTGCTCCCGGCCGCCCGTACGGCCCCGCACCTCCCGGCCACGTCCGCATCCGGAACCGCCGCCGGCCGCGGGCGCTCGGCCCCCGGGACGTCAGCGGTGCGCGCGATGGCCGCGCATCTGGTCCATCAGCCGGCGCAGCCGCTGCCGGTTCTCCGGATCACGCGCCATGGTCTTGGCCTTCTCGACGCTCTCTTGGCCCTTGGGGCTCTTCAGGTAGTCCCTGATGCGCTGGACAATAGACGCCATTTGTAACTCACCATCCCGTTTGTGCCGTTACTGAACGGCTACCCACGGACACCGCCGCCAATCCCCGGCCGCAGTGGCAGACGTGGCGGTACGGTGAGAGCCGGGGATGACGGGCGGCGTCGATACACGACCGTTGGGGGCGTGACGTGGGATCGGATGCACCGGGGACGGGCCCGCTGTCGCCGGACTTCACCGGCATATCCCCCGGGCCGATGGACCGTTTCGTCAAGGAGCTGGAGCACGCCCGCGGGCTCATCGGGGAGCGCGCCGAGGCCGTCCGGCGGGTGTTCGCCGCGAAGGGACTGCCCGCAGCGTCCCTGAGCCCGATCGGCGAAGTCGAGCGGTGGATCGACGAACGGCTGCCCGACCTGCGCCGCCGCCACCGGATGGCCGTGGGCCTCTCCCAGGCGCCCAGCTGGTCGCCGGGCTCGCTGGTGCCGTACGACGAGAAGAGTCTCCTCGGGGCTGCCGAGGCCCGGCGGCTGGGCGGCGCACTCGCCGCTGCGTACAAGGACGTCGATCCGGACGCTCCGTTCGACTTCCACCTCGTGGACAAGTACCGAAAGATCGTCGAGGAGCTGGCCGCGCACGCCGACGACTCCGAGTTCACCGCCGCGTTCTTCGCCGGCATCGGCGCGCGCCGCACCGTGGAACTGCCCCGGCGGCTGCGGCAGGTGCTGCAGGAGAACGTGGACGAGGCCGTGCGCACCGCGAGCCGGGCGTTCGGGTCGGCGGTGAGCGGAGGTTCCGCGGCCCCCGGCTTCGCGGCGGTCGCCGTCGCCGTACGCACCAGGGCGGACGACGACGAGGACCGCCGGAGCACCGGCGAACTGCTGTCGGCGGGACGCCTGCCCACCGAGTGGCTGGCCGAGGTGGTGGCCACACAGGTGTTCCTGCCCGCCGACGAGACACGCGGCGAGACGCTGGCGCCGTACCTGAAGGCGCTGGCCGCCGATCCCGCGGCGGCACGGCTCGCGATCGCGCTGGCGACCAGGGACAGCCCGCTCCCGAAGGACACCGCCGCCCGCCTGCTCATGCGCCCGGGTCTCGGCCCGCGTGACCGCCGGCCCGACCTGGTGACCTTCCTGCGGGACCTGAACGACCGCGCGGCCGTGGACGCCACGTCCGCCGACGCGTTCGGACGGATGCTCGCCGCCGCGTCCGGCGCGTATGACGAGAGGGACGGAGCCCACAGCGGCGCGGCGGCACGGTTCGCGTTCGCCGTCATCACCGAGACGTCGGGATTCCGTTTCGCCCCGCCCACGCGCGTACACCTCGCCGAGATCGCGGGCGCGTACGCCACCGAGATGGCAGAGGGCGCGAACCTCGGCGACGCCAACCAGTTGCTGCCCAGCGCGTTCGGACCGGTCGAATCGCGGGTGCCGGGTCTGTCACCGTCGTTCCGGCTCAGCCCCGAGGACACCTTCCGGTTCCTGCTCACCTTCGCCGGGAACGAGCCGGACCGCCGGCCGTTCGACCGGGGCATGGGCGACCTCGCCAAGCACCTCGTCGGGATGAACGTGCCGCCGATGCCGAAGGCCGGGGACCTCTCCCGTTTGGACGACGTCTTCGCCGCCCTCGGCAACGTCCGCGGCTTCGAACTCGCCGCCGCGGAAAAGCACCTCAAGGCTCTCGACGACGCCGCGGAGCGAAACGACATGGCGGACGACATGGCCTGGGACGTCAGCCAGCTGGTCCTCGGCAAGGCCCTGCCCCAGGGAGAGCTGCTGTGGCTGATGCTCGACCAGGGCCGTGGTCTGCTGAACAACAGCAGCCCTGACGAGGAGACGAACGTCGAGCGACTGCGCGACAGTGACGACACCGAAACCCTCGGGCGTCAGCACACCGTGGCCGGGCTTCTCCTCGGTGCCGGGTTCCCTGCGGCCGTGTCGCCCAAGGACTACCAGGCCGCGTGCCCGCCCGGTGTCGCCATCGCGGACGACGAGGGCAACCTCCGCCCCTTCCCCGCCATAGCTCAGTCAGGCAATCAAGGCCTGCGAGCCCTCGACCAATGGTTCATCGCCAACGGACTGGGCGGCAACAAGAATTCCTTCGGCGAGGTCACCCGGTTTCTGGCGGATCGCTTCGACGGACGGAAGGACGCGGCACAGAGCCGAGCAGCCGTTTATTAGCCGTGCAAGTCCATCATCAGACATTCTGTCTCACCACTCACCAGATACTGGCCACTGCTCGGTGCTGCCAGTGTCAGGAGCGTGTGTGCGGCATCGTCCCGTACGTGTACAGGCTCTCCCGGATCACCAACAGAAGTGATGTCATACGGCGCCACACGCTTCAGTGCTCCCAGCAGAGAGTCCACAAGAGCAGAAGGTTTCCTTTGGGGAAGGTCCTGGCCGGTCGCGGCGAAGGTTTGTTTGGCTTTGCCGTCGCCGCAGGGGATGTTCTTGCCGCCGGGGTCGGTGACGGTCACGTTCTGGGCGTTGCGCTCCTTCAGTAGTTGGAGGATGTGCTTTTTTAGAATCTGGCCTGCTTGTGCTGCTGTGGGGGAATCTTCTGTTGTGCAGGCGGTTGAGGTGAGAAGCGCCAGCAGGAGTGCGGCGGCGATGGGGCGTAGCCGTACGGAAAGGGGCGCGCCGGGCATCGATTCCGCCTCCGTTTCTCGCCGGAGCCATATTCCATCACATAATCTCAGGGAGTAGCACGGCGCGACCACCTTTCTTCTCTGCCGCTGAAAACGGGAGCCCGAAACGTGCCCACGGACGACGACCTGGTGCCGAACCCGAAGTACGACGACCTGCGGGCCGCACTCGAGACGGTCCGGGAGCACGTCCACGTCCTGGAGACGGCGCTCGACCGGCCCTGCGCCCAGTTCGGCGGTGAACCGGTATGGGTGGGCCCGGCGGCTCGCGCCTTCGCCGAGGAGCTCAACGGCCGCCGGGCGCGGATGAGGAGCGCCGTTCAGCATGTGATCGCAGAACTCGAGGCGGAGCTGCGCGCCACACCCGCCAAGGTCTCCCGTTCCGCCGCGATGAGCGGCTGAGGCCGAGGCGGGACGGAGCCCGCATGCCCGGCCCTCGGCTTCCCGGCGCACGGCGCACCGTCGGGCGCCGACGACGATCCTCGGCGCCGCTTCGGTAGCGCGTCAGACGGTGTCCACCTCCGCGTGCGGGAGGCCTCCGGAGAGTTTGGGGTACCCCGGGCCGCGGTCGAAGAAGGCGGCGGGACGCGTCTGGCGCAGCCGCTCCCGCAGGCGCTCGGTCGCCTCCGCGTCCACCACGACCTCGTCGGGGGTGCCGGACAGCACGACGCCGTAGTCCTCGCGCGCGCCCTCGAACGAGACCTTCCCGTCCCGCACGTCTTCCGCCACCCTCTCCGCCGGCCGGTCGTACGGCGAGCCCCAGCCGCCTCCGCCGGTCGTCCGGATGCGGATGACCTGCCCGGCGCGTACGGGGAAGTCGTCGACCAGGCCCTCCATCTCCACGCCGTCCACGGTGACCTGGAAGGGACGGCCCGCCCGGCCGCCGTTAACGCCCCAGCACGACAGGATCGAGCGGTCGGCGATCGACATGAAGGAGGCGTCCCGCAGCATGCGGATGTGCTTGTCGTAGCCGAGGCCGCCGCGGAACTCCCCCGGCCCGCCGCTGTCCACGGCCAGCCCCAGCCGCTCGACCCGGAACGGCCAGCGCGCCTCGGCGAACTCCACCGGGATGTTGCGGCTGTCGGGCACCACGTGGATGGTGTCCTCCCCGTCGGCGTACCAGCGCCCGCCCGAGCCGCCGCCGAGCACCTCGCGCATGAGGTAGGGCCCGTCGTCCGACTCGCCGTACACGCCGGTGTAGCGGATGGTCTCCTGGTCGGCGGGCATGCGGCCGCCGGTCGCCTTCGCCAGCACGCCCGCCAGCACGCCGAGCAGGCGCAGGATCACGAACGTACGGGCGTTGGTGGGCGCGGGGAAGATCGGCGTGAGCAGCGTGCCCTTCTCCGGGAAGACCATCTTGATCAGCGGCACGACGCCCTCGTTGACGTCGAGCTCGGCCATTCGCTCGGGCGTGTCGGCGAGGTTGCGCAGGATCGGCGCCAGCCACTTCTTCAGGAAGACGCCGTCGGCGTAGTCGCCGGCGTGGTTGATCGGCCCCTTGGCCTGGGGCGAGGTGCCGGTGAAGTCGATGGTCAGCGGGGTGTCCGCCGAGTGGTCGACGGTGAGCGTGATCCGCTGGGTGTGCAGGCGCGGCTCGTCCACGCCGTCGTGCTCGGCGTAGTCCTCCCAGACGTGCACCCCCTCGGGGATCTTCGCGAGCAGCTCGCGGCGGAACGTCTCGGTCGTCTTGCCGATGATGGCGTCGAAGCACGCCTCGACCGCCTCCCGGCCGTACCGGTCGAACAGCTCGCCGAGCCGCCGCGCGCCCATCAGGCAGGCCGAGCACTCCGCGTCGAGGTCCCCGGCCAGGGAGTCGGGCATCCGGGAGTTGCGCGTCATGATGGTGAGCGCGGCGCGGTTGGGCACGCCCTGGTCCCACAGCTTGATCGGCGGGACCATCAGGCCCTCCTCGAACGCGCTGCGCGCGTGCGAAGGCATCGATCCCGGAACCGCGCCGCCGATGTCGTCGTGGTGGCCGAACGCCTGGACGAACGCGACGACCTCGCCCTCGTGGAAGACCGGCACCGTCACGCACAGGTCGGGCAAGTGGCCGATGCCGCCTTCCGACAGGTAGACGTCGTTGTGGAAGAAGACGTCGCCGGGCCGCATGGTGCCGATCGGGAAGTCGCGGACGATCGGCTGCACCAGCGCCGAGTAGGAGCGACCGGTCAGCTTGCGCAGCCGCGCGTCGTGGATGCCCGCGCGGAAGTCGTGCGCGTCGCGGATCATGGGCGAGCGGGCGGTGCGGGCGATGGCGGTCTCGACCTCCATCTCCACGGAGGCGAGCGTGCCCTCCACGATCTCCACGAGCACCGGGTCGACGGTCCTATCGGTCATCGCTCACCACCACGAGGTTGCCGTAGTCGTCCATGGTCGCCGTGAAGCCGGGATGCACCGGCAGGGTCGAGCCGTACTCCTCGATGACCGCGGGCCCTCGCACCACCGCCCCCGCGCCGAGGTCGCCCCGGCGGTAGATCACGGTCCGGCCCCACTGCTCGTAGTACACGTCGCGGGTCGCGACCGGGCTCGGCTCGTCCTCCTGGCGGGGCCTGGGCGCGATCTTCGGCCGGGTGATGGGGCCGATGCCGGACACCCGGAGGTTGACCCACTCGACGGCGTGGCGGGGGTCGTCGCGGTAGCCGTACCCGTAGAGCCTCTCGTGCTCGGCGTGGAACCGCTCGGCGACCACGGCGAGCCACGCCTCGTCCACCGGGCCGTCGGGGGCGGGCACCCGCACCTCGTACGCCTGGCCGTAGTAACGCAGGTCGGCGCTGCGCGCGTAGACGTGCTCGGCGAATCCCTCTCGGTCGAGCGCGGCCGCCGCCTGGGCCTCCAGGTCGGCGAGGATCTCGCCGACCGCCGCCGGGGAGGGGTCGCGGGCGACGTGCGTGCGCACGTAGTCGTTCTTCACGTCGACCGTGAGCAGGCCGAACGCGGACACGTTCCCGGGGTCGGGCGGGACGATGGCGGCCCGCAGCCCGAGGATGTCGATGAGGCGGCAGGCCAGCAGCGGCCCGGAGCCGCCGAAGGCGACCATCGGGAAGTCCCGCACGTCGAGCCCGCGCTGGACGGTGATCTGCCTGATCGCGTTCGACTGGTTGAACGCGCTGATCTCCAGGATCCCGGTGGCGCAGCGCTCCGGGGTCAGCCCCAGCCGGCCCGCCAGCGCCTCGACGCCCGCCCGCGCGGCGGCGACGTCGAGAGGGATCTCGCCGCCGAGCAGATGCGGGGGCACCCGGCCGAGGAAGACGTGCGCGTCGGTCACCGTCACCTCGGTGCCGCCCCGGCCGTAACAGATCGGGCCGGGGTCCGCGCCCGCCGACCTCGGGCCGACCTTCAGCGTCCCCTCGGGCGAGATCCAGGCGATGGACCCGCCGCCCGCCCCGACCGTGACGATGTCGATCATCGGGATCTTGCACGGGTAGCGGCCGATGCTGCCCTCGGTCGTCAGCGACGGCTCGCCGTCCACCACGACGGCCACGTCGGTCGAGGTGCCGCCGCCGTCGAGGGTGATGGCGCTCGGGTGCCCGGCGGTCCCCGCGATCAGCGCCGCGCCGAGCGCCCCCGCGGCCGGGCCGGACAGCACGGTCGTGATCGGCTGGTGCACCACCTCGGCCGCCGACAGCACGCCGCCGTTGCTCTTCATGACGGAGAACGGCCGGCCGAGCCGCTCCGACAGGTTCTCGATGTACCGCCGCATGATCGGCTTGACCGCCGCGTCCACGAGCGTGGTCACCGACCGCTCGTACTCCCGGTACTCCCGCAGCACGTCGCTCGACAGCGACACGACCGCCTCGGGGTGCTCGCGCCGCAGCACCTCGCGCAGCCGCCGTTCGTGCTCGGGGTTGGCGTAGGAGTGCAGGAAGCACACCCCGATGGCGGTCACGCCCCGCTCCCTGAACCACCGGGCGACGTCCGCGGCCTGCTCCTCGTCGAACGGCCGGACCTCCCGGCCGAGGTGGTCGAGCCGTCCCCCGACGGTCCGCACCCGGTGGACGGGCACGATGCGCGGCGGCTTGACCCAGAAGTAGGAGTTGCCGTACCCGTCCGGCACGCTCTGCCGGGCGATCTCCAGGACGAACTCGAAGCCCTCCGTGGTGACGAAGCCCAGGTGAGACGTGCCGTCCGGGCGGTCCTCCAGCAACTGGTTGGTGGCGACGGTGGTGCCGTGGACGAGGGCGGACACGGCATCGAGGGCGCGGGATCCCGCGTGGGCCTCGAGCACCTTGTGAACGCCTGCCATGAACCCGTCGGCCGGGTTGGCAGGAGTCGAGGGAGTCTTGGTCGTGACGATCTGGCCGGACTCCTCGTCGACGAGCACGACGTCGGTGAAGGTGCCGCCTGTGTCGACCCCGATGCGGACGCTGGACATGCTCCGTGTTTACCGATCGCCGCCGATCGGAAGAACCGGCGCACTCTGCCGAAGAATCGCCGTCCTGTCGTCAGACCCTGCCCGGACGGGTGGCTTACACCGCGCAGGCGCCGTCGTCGCAGTCCTCGCCGGCCGGCACGCGTACGGTCCTCTCCTGGGTCGTACGCGCCTCGACCTCCCGGAGGGCGGCCACGAGCGTCTCGACGGGCTGCGCGCCCGAGACGGCGAACTTCTCCTCGAACAGGAACAGCGGGACCGCGCGGACGCCGAGCGTCCGGGCCCGGGCCAGTTCCGCGCGCACCTGCTCGGCGCCGTCCCCGGTGTCCTCGACGCCGGTCTCGGCGGCGAGCGTCGCCAGCGTGGCGGGGTCGCCGACGTCGAGGCCGTCGGTGAAGTGCGCCCGGAAGAGCCGGTCGGCCATGTCGCCGTCGCGCCCCGCGCGCCCGGCCAGCCAGATCAGCCGGTGCGCCTCGAAGGTGTTGGCGGCGACCGCCCGGTCGAAGCGGAGGTCCAGCCCGTCCTGCGCCGCCACGCCCGTGACGTGCCCGGTCATCTGCGTCACCCGGGCGGCGCCGCCGAACTTGCGCTCCAGCGCGGACAGCAACGGCTCACCGCTGGAGACCCCGTCGGGGTCGAGCTGGAACGGACGATGGGTGACCTCGACGTCCCCCTCGTAGAGGCCCACGGCCTGCCGGAGACGGTGGTGACCGATGTAGCACCACGGACACACGACATCGGAGAAGATCTCGACTTTCACGACATGTCCCAACCAGCGCCTCCGGCGGCCGATTCCCGGCCGGCTGGTCTTGCGGTCACGGACTCGCGTACGTATATTCGTGGACGAGTAAGCAAGCAAGAGGGTGATCGGCGATGGCGAAGCGGCGCAAGGTGGCGAACCTGCTGGCGTTGGCGGTGCTCTCCGCGCTCGCGCATCGGCCGATGCATCCCTACGAGATGGCGGCGGCCCTGCGTGGCTGGAACAAAGAGCACGACATGGGGATCAAGTGGGGGTCTCTCTACACGGTCGTCGGCAACCTGGCCAAGCACGGGCTGATCGAGGAGCTGGAGAGCGGTCGTCAGGGGCGCCGCCCGGAGCGGACCGTCTACCAGATCACCGAAGCGGGCCGGGAGGAGCTGGTCGACTGGACCCGGGAGCTGCTCAGCGTTCCCCACACGGAGTTCCCGTGGTTTCGAGCCGGCCTGTCGGTCATGGCGGTGCTCCCCCCGGACGACGTGGCCGGGCTGCTCACCGACCGGCTCGCGGCGATCAGGAGGGGGATCGCCGGGCTGGAGGAGGTCTACGAACGTGACAGCGCGCAGGTGCCACGCCTGTTCCTCATCGAGACGGAGTACGACCTGGCGATTCTCAAGGCGGAAGAGGGCTGGATCCGCGCCCTGCTCGAAGAGCTCACCACGGGCACCTTCCCCGGGCTGCCGGAGTGGCGGGCCTTCCACGAGAGCGGCGGGCTGTCAGCCGAGATGAAGGAACTCGCGGAAAACAACATCACCGACATTTAGCCCTGGTGGCGGTGCTGCAACACCGCCACCAGGAGAACCTTCGAACCGACATGCGGTGGCCCGAAGATGCAACGAATCGAGAATAACGGGTCTCCTCCCATGGCGGTTCGGCGAGCACGTCAACCGACAGGAGGAGAAATGAAGAACATCGCGATCATCGGCGGCGGCATCGCCGGCCCGGTCACCGCGCTGGCGCTGGCCAAAGCGGGCATCGGCGCCACCATCTACGAGGCGTACCCGACCGGCGCCGACGGCGTCGGCGGATCGCTCGCCCTCGCCCCCAACGGCATGGCGGCGCTGGAAATCGTCGGGGTCGCCGACGCGGTGCGGGCGGCCGCGCAGCCCAGCACGCGCTCGGTGATGACGCTCGCCAATCGCACGCGCCTGGAGCTGCCCAGCCTGGCCGAGGTCGGACCGCTGCACGTGGTCCGGCGCGCCGACCTCTACCGGGCGCTTCACGACGAGGCCGTGAAGCAGGGCGTCGACGTCGAGTACGGCAGAAGGCTCACCGGGGTCGAGGGCACCACAGCGCTCTTCGACGACGGCAGCCGGGCCCGGTTCGACGTCCTGGTCGGCGCCGACGGCGTCCACTCCACCGTGCGCCGGATCATCGATCCGGACGCGCCCGGGCCGAAGTGGACCGGGATGCTCGGCCTGGAAGGGGTGTCCTCATACGAGGTGCCCGAGGATCCGGAGACGATGGTCTTCGCCTTCGGCAGGCGCGGCTTCTACCTGTACTGGCGCAACGCGGCGGCCGGCAGCACCTGGGGCGTCAACCTGCCCTACCACCGCCCCCTGTCCCTCACCCAGGCCCGCGAGGTACCGCGCGAGGAGTGGATGCGCATCCTGCGCGAGACGTACGGCGAGGACGTGCCCGGCGGTGACCTGCTCCGGCACACCCCGGTCACGTCGATGCAGGTGACGGGCGCGCTCTACATCATGCCCAGCGTCCCGCACTGGCACCGGGACCGGATGGTCCTGGTCGGCGACGCCGCCCACGCGCCGTCGAACAGCTCGGGACAGGGCGCGTCGCTCTCCATCGAGAGCGCCGTCGAGCTCGCCCGTTGCCTGCGGGACATCGAGGAAGTACCGCAGGCGTTCGCCACGTACGAGCGGCTCCGCCGTGCCCGGGTGGAGAAGGTGGCGGCACGCGCCTCCAAGATCAATCACGCCAAGACACCGGGCCCGGTCGTGCAGAGGCTGATGCCGCTTCTCATGCCGCTGATGTTGAAGACGTTCATGAATCCGGACAAGACCGTGGGCCCGGAGCAGCGCTACCGCATCGACTGGGACGCGCCCGTCGGCACCCACGCGTAGGTCGGGAGCCGAACCACACAGGCCGGTTCCGCCGCTGCGGAACGGCCTTCGGTTGGAAGGCGGTCGCTGCCGGATGTGACGAGGCGGGCGGGCTCGGGGCAGGAGGAGGGCTATGAGCAGGCCGATCGCCGTCGTACCTGCCGCGACCAGGAAGGAGACGCGGAAACCGTGCATGGTCGGGACCGCGACCCCGTTCACGTCGTTCGCGGTGTCGGCGATGACCATGCCGATGACGGCGCTGGAGGCCGAGGAGCCGATCGAGCGCATCAGGGTGTTGAGGCCGTTGGCCGCGCCCGTCTCCGAGGCGCGGACAGCGCCGACGATCAGAGCGGGGAGGGAGGAGTAGGCGAGGCCGATGCCCGGCCCCAGGATCACCGTGATGACGAGGCTCTGCCAGGGGGCGCTCATCAGGCCGAGGCCGGCCCCGTAGCCGATCACGATGATCACCATGCCGAGGATCAGGGTGACCTTGGGGCTGTACTTCGCGGACAGCCGGGCGTAGAGGGGGGCCGTGAACATCATGGTCAGGCCGAGCGGTGCCACGAGCAGGCCGGCGACCACCATCGACTGGCCGAGGCCGTAGCCGGTGGCCTTCGGCAGCTGGAGCAGCTGGGGAAGGACCAGCGAGGCGGCCAGAAAGGAGATGCCGACCGTGATCGAGGCGAGGTTGGTGCAGAGTACGGCGGGGCGGGCCGTGGTGCGCAGGTCCACCAGCGGTGCCTTGAGACGTAGCTCCATCACGGCCCACAGGACGAGTACGACCGCCGCCGCGGCGAACAGCCCGAGGGTGGTCCCGGAGGTCCAGCCCCAGTCTCTGCCCTTGGTGATCGGCAGCAGGAAGAGGACCAGACCGGCGGACAGCCCGATCGCGCCCAGGACGTCGAAGGTGCCCTGCGCGCGGATTGGGGATTCGGGGACGACGAGGAGGGTGAGGGCGATGCAGAGGATGCCGAGGCCGGCGGCGCCGTAGAAGAGGGCGTGCCAGTCGGTGTGCTGGGCGACCAGGGCCGCGGCGGGCAGGGCGAGGCTGCCGCCGACGCCCATGGAGGAGCTCATGAGGGCCATCGCCGAGCCGAGCCTCTCGCGGGGGAGCGTGTCGCGCATCAGGCCGATACCGAGGGGTATCGCGCTCATCGCGAAGCCCTGGAGGGCCCGGCCTGCGATCATCGTGAGCAGGTCGCTGGTGAGGGCGCTGACGAGTGCGCCGATGACCATCACCGCGAGGCTGAGGACCAGCATGCTGCGCTTGCCGTGGAGGTCGCCGAGACGGCCCATGATCGGTGTGGCGACGGCGCCGGAGAGCAGGGTCGAGGTGATGACCCAAGTCGCGTTGCTCGGTTCGGTGCCCAGCAGTTGCGGCAGGTCTTTGATCACCGGGACCGGCAGGGTCTGCATCACCGAGACCACGACGCCCGTGAAGGCGAGCACCGGGACGAGGGCCCCGCTCGCTCTTGCTGTGGGCTGGTCGGTCGACGTGTGCGTCATGAAGAAGGCCTCCAGACCGGGAGGTCGGGTGGTTCCGTGCGGGAGCTGGGCTGGGTGACGACGATCGCGCCGTCCGCGAGGCGTTGAGTGCCTCGCGGACGCGGGCGGTGAGCGGGGTGGGGCCTGCGGGGACAGAGCACATCACCGATCCAGCGCATCGGCGTAGACGACCGTCGCCCCCTGTGGCGGGCAGGTGTGGTGCTCGATGATCCTGGTTTCGTCTGTCCCCGCGCGAACGAGGCCTGGGGACGCCGGGCCAAAGGCTCACTCGGAGACCGACGCTGTCTTCTTCGGGTTCGCCGTCGCCCATGCGCCGAGGGCGAATCCATCGCCCTCCCGCCGGACTTCCACCGCGCCCGCACCACCGAAGTGCGCGGGGACGAGCAGTTCCCGTTCATCCGCCGCCCGCCCGAGAATCCGGCGGCGACTGGCCACCGCTTGTTCCGGGGCCAGGCAGGCGTTGCTGTTGCAGCAGGGCTGGAGGATCTGCACCGGGCTGTGCAGCAGGTCTCCGACGAAAACCGCCCGGTCGCTCCCGGAGGCGAGCCGCAGCACGGACGAGCCGGGGGTGTGGCCGGGCGCGGACTCCAGGGTGAGATGTTCGTCGATGCGATGGAAGCCGTCCCACAGCACGGCCTGTCCGGCCTCGTGGATGGGCGCGATGCTGTCTTCGTAGATCAGGCGGTCGACCTTCTGCGCGCCGTTGCCATACGCGTTGTCCGGACCGTAATGGAAGTCGTCCGCGGCGGGAATGAGGTATTGGGCGTTGGGAAACGCCGGTACCCACTGCCCGTCCGCGTCGACGGTGTTCCAGCCGACGTGATCGACGTGGAGATGGGTGTTGACGACGACGTCCACATCCTGCGGGCGAACACCAGCCTCCGCCAGAAGGCCGGGGAGATCACTCTGAGACTGGTGGAAGGGCCCCATGCCCGGTCGCTCGCGTCCGTTGCCCGCGCCGGTGTCGACCAGGACGGTCCGCCCACCGCTGCGCAGCACCCAGGTCTGCAGAGCAAGCACCGCACGGTCGCCGTCCGGCTCCCAGTGGTCCGGTGCCAGCCAGTCCTCGTTGTCCCTCCATACATCGGCGGCGACCGCCGGGAACATGCCCGAGGCGGGCAGGAACGGTTCATGCCATTCAACGACCCGGATGACCTCGACGTCCCCCAGCACCATGCTCTGCACACTCTCGTTCTCGTTCGTCATGCGCTCGACCCTAAGAGCACCGAACGATCCTTTCGATGCGCGTCTAGCTCGAAAAGATACGAATCCGTCTCACGCATGACGCGGGAGATAACCTGGACGGATGGATGTGGTGAGCGACGCGATCTCTGCGGCGCACCTCGGGCACCCCTGGTTCCACCGGGTGCGGACGAGTGGGAGCTGGTGCGCGCGGCTGGACCCGTACGAAGGCGCGGGCTTCTACGTCGTCTTGAAGGGAAGCAGTTGTCTGCTGACCGACGGCGGCGTCCGGGTGACTCTGGGCGTGGGTGACGCGGTGCTGCTGCCTCATGGCACAGGGCATGTGATCGCCGATTCCCCCATCGACGCGGCGGTCGCGGAGGAGAAGGCGGTGCCGTTCGAGCAATGGCTCATGGAGGCAGGGCCGCGAGCCCGATCTGGTCGTGACGAGACGGAGCTGCTCTGCGGCAAGTACTGGCTCGACTGCAGCCGCATGCACCCGCTCATGGCAGAGTTGCCCGAGGTCGTCCACCTCCCCAGCCGAGTGGGCAGCCACCTCGAACTCCGTGCCGCGATCGATCTGCTCGCCGGTGAGTTGGACGAGGTGCGGCCCGGCTCCTGCGTGGCCCTCCCGAGCCTGCTCGATCTCCTCCTCGTCTACATGATTCGTTCCTGGATGACCGAGACCACCAGCGGAGCCTGGCCCACCGCACTGGGCGACCCGGTGACGGCCGCCGCCCTGCGGGCGATGCACTCGAAACCGGCCGCGCCGTGGAGCATCGACCGCCTGGCCGCGGAGGCGGGCGTCTCCCGTCCCACCCTGGCACGCCGGTTCACCACCCTGGTCGGCCGCCCTCCGATGGCTTACCTCACTTGGTGGCGCGTGATCCTTGCCGCCACCCTGCTCCGCGACACCCCCGAAACCCTGGCCACCATCGCCGGCCGAGTCGGCTACAGCAGCCCGTACGCACTCTCACACGCCTTCGAAAGGGAGTTCGGCACTACACCGGGGCGATATCGAGCGAAGGCCGCAGAGCGCTCCCCGGAAACCTCCATCAACCAGCGCAATCCCGACAGCCTAACGACCGACGATCAAGAGAGCGGCCCGTTTCTGCCGTATTCCGGTCACACCCGCTGATTCCCCAAAGTTCATGCGAACTAAAGGGTCCTCAGTATGAACTGGCGTGGCTTCACGTTCTGTGGATGGTTCTGATCCTTGGGTTCGTGGGAACTATGGGTCTTTGGAATATGGCCGCCTATTGAGGTGTCCCAGCGCGTTGGCCCCAGCCGGGAGGCAGCAGGTTCCAGGAGTCTCGAGTCAGCCACTGGGTGAAGGTCACCGGTGGCGAGCCGTTGTCGTGGTCGAGGGAGAGCGGCAGGATGAGGCCGCAGGTTGCCCGGCCGTCCCACCACAGAGTTCCGGCCAGTGGACCTGTCAGCGCCAAGAGCGTTGCGAAGCCGCATCCGTGGTCCTGAGCGATGATGGAACCGGCGGTCTTCCAGTCCTGGAAGACCGCATACTCCGCGTCCCAGGCCTGCCAGGCCTCCGCGTAGGACTGCTCGTCTGAGAAGGCACCGGGTTGAGGCTCTCGGGCGTCCAGTTGTTCTTCGGCCTCGACGTAGGAGGCGGGATGCGGAAATGGCGTCCGAAGCAGCAAGCGCCGTGAATCATCGTTGCCCGCCCATCCCCAGCCCTGCTCGTTCCGCACCAACCGGTTCACCGCTCCGTCAGCGCTGACTTCCAAGAGATATGCGCGGTACTCCGCTGGAAAGGTGATGCCGATCTGGGCCTCCGCCTCGGCTACTTCGCCCTCGCTCAGTGGTGGCGCCCCCAACTGTCGCATCCACCGATGCTAGAGCCCCTGCTCCAGAAAGCAGCCAGGTGCCGGATGGGACGCGATCACGTTGCGCTCAGCGTTCTGGCGGCTCAGGAGCACTCGGAAGCGGCTCGGCCAGAAGGGCGCGCGCGTTGTCGGCGTAGCGGATGGCGGTCTTGGTGCCGAGGCCGAAGACCAAGGCGAGGTGGAGCGGGTCGCCGCCGCAGGCGAGGGCTTCTTCGAGGATCCGATCCATGCGCAGCCGTTCCATAGTGGCGGCCTGCCGGTGGAGGATGAGCGAGGCGCCTTTGCCGCTGGCTGGTGTGGTGGTCAGGGCGGTCTTGTGGTTGACGAGCAGGTGCGGGTTGGCGGTGTTGGGCCAGCGGTCTGACGATGGCGGAGCCAGTCGGCGAGCAGTTGGTGAGTGAGGTCGTCGAGCAGGCGAACCCGACCGCCGATGATGATGCGGCGGTTGCCGAGGTCGACGTCGTCCAGGCGTAGTACGAGCATGTCGGCCACGCGGGCAGCGTGGATTCCGGCAAGCGCGACCATGACTCGGGCCCGCGGGGGTCTTGGCGACCTGGACGGACTGGTCGATGTCGTCGGAGAGCAGGGGGCTGCAGGACTCCGTAGTGGTGTTGGCCGACTTTGAGGCCGAGGGTGGGATCGCGGAAGATCGTGCCGTTCTTCTTGGCGCGGGAGAACAGGGATCTCAGGGAGATCAGGGCGTGGCGGCGTCGATGGCCGTGCAGCTGGTCAATCGCGGCCTGAACGTCGCCGCGGGTGACTTCACGGAGGTGGTCGTAGCGGTCCGACCAGGTCAGCAGGATCGGCCGGATCCGGTTCATGTATCCCCAGACAGTTGCCGGGGCTCGTGCCTTGTTGCGTGGGCCGCCATCGTGCAGGATCCGCAGCCAGGCCTCGACGTCCCGGCTGATCCCGGGGGTGAGGCCGTCGAGCTTGCCGGTAAGCCAATCCTCGAACGAGGGCCGCCGGTCGTCGCGGAACATGCCCATGCGCTTGAGCACGTCGCTAGTGCGGCCGACTCCGATCACGCGTTTGCGCAGGAAGGGGAACATCTCCGAGTGCAGGACGGGCTCTCCGTCGACCCGGCCAGCTAGCAGCACGGCCAGGCCGTATTCGATCTCGTCACGGACTCCGCGTTTCCAGCCGCGGGCCTCACCGATGATGTGGATGGTCCAGCGGGCCCAGGTCATCAGCGGGTCGTCCAGGTCGAGGCGGTCTCTCGGGTCGAACGCGAGTAGTCGCGGGCAAGGTCGAACAGCCGCAATGGCGTTCCTGGGCTCGGTGGACGCGCCGCTGGGGCGGGGTCCGGCTTGGGAGGGCGCCCGATCTGCCCACCCGGGTTACGGACCCGGGTGCCCTCCCGCCGCTTGCGGCCCTGGAGCGGAGTCAGATGAGCCAGGAAGAGCTGGTGAGAGCTAACCCGGGAGAGGAGCGGTCGCACTCCGGTGGCCGGGTCGCCCGTCTCCGCGTCGTAGCGAGCCTGGCACCAGCACAACCGGCAGTAACCCTCGCGCAGCGGCAGCTGGCGACCGCATCCCGCGCAGCGGCCGGTCGGGAGCCGAGAGGCGAACGAAACACAGGCCCCGCATCGCGGGCGACCGACACGCCCCAGGCCAGGCAATCCGTGCAGCTTCTGGGCGGCATCGGCGTCGGCCCCGATCTCGATCACTTCGGCGGGAGAGACCGCCCATCCTTCCGCTTGGGCGTCACCGACGGACCTCCCGCCGAGATCGCAACAGGCTGTTCGGTCCGCTCGTCGACGCGCTTGACCTTGTCAGGCTCGGGGATGAGCAGTTCTTCGACTCCGCAGCCGAGGACGGCGCAGATGACGTTGAGGTCGTCGAGCTTGATGCTGGCCGGCTCGCCGGACCAGAGCCCGGACATCTTCCCGGCGCTCATCTTCAGGCCGTGCTCGGCGAGCATCCGCTGGAGCTCAGACGCTTTCCAGATGCCGCGGTTGGCGGCCGCCAGGCGCAGGTTCCACCTCATCGCCGCAGTCCTTCCAATCGGGTGGCCGCACGCGCCTGACCTGCGAGCCAGGCGTCCTCGACATGAGTTGAGGGGACGTGAACGTACTTCATGGTCGTGGCGATCCAGGCGTGACCGAGGACTTCCTGGATTGCGGGCAGGTCCATCCCGGCCAGTAGAGCTGGGAGGCGCAGAAATGGCGCAGGACATGGGGCGTGACGTCGTCCGGCCAGTCCGGCAGATGTGCCTCGGCTGCTTTGGCGAGCGCAGCCCGGATGGTCTCGTCGCTGACGCGGGCGACGGTGCCGTCGGCGTTCTTTCGCTCAGAGAGCAGGAGCGGAACGCCGGGCCTGGTGTGGTCGTCGCCGAACTGGCCCCACACGTCCTCGACGAACCAGCGCAGCGTCCCGCCCGCGTTGTTGATCAGTGGGACCATCCGTTCGCGCGGCCCTGAGCCGCGGGTGCCCTTGCCGTGACGGACGTGGAGCTTGCCGAAACGGCCGAGGTCCCAGTGATGTCGGCCAGGTCGAGCTTGCAGGCCTCGTTCACGCGCAGCCCGACGTCGGCCATCAGCCGGCAGGCCGTGTAGTTCCGAGCGGCCGGGCCGAACTTCCGGCAGGTCGACAGCTCCTCGCGACCGAAATAGGCGTCGGCGTCAGACGGCTCCACCTCCCACAACGGTCGTCCGAACCACGATCGCACCTGCTCCAGAAGGGGTTATTCGTTAGTCCGTCGTGATCTCCCGCCCGCGACGGCGCGCGTCCTGCCCTGTGGCGGCTGTGGCGGCTGTGGCGGCTTCTACCTGCGGCGGCCTTGGCGGCCGAGGAGCCAGCCGATGACGGCGCTGCCGAGCGCCACCCCTGCGCCCGCGCCGAACGCCGCGAGCATCGTCCAGGCGGGCACGCCCTGGCGGGGCGCGGCCGGGGCCTCACGGGTGAACACTCGCGGCGCGGTCTCCCCGGTCACGGCCGCCATCGCCGCCCGGGCCGCCGCGTCGCCCGCCGCCGCCGTCGCGGCCTCGGAGACGGCGGCCTCCGGAGGTCCGGCGGGGACGGCGGAGACGGACAGCAGGTGCCGCTCGACGGCGGAGAAGAACTCCCCCGCGGTCTTCTTGGCGACCGAGGCGAGCATCCGCTGCCCCACGCCGCCGATCATGCCGCCGACGACGGCCTCGGCGTCGTAGTCGATCCGGGTGCCGCCCCCGGCGTCGCTGAGCCGTACGGACACGGTCGCCTCGACCGTGCCGGGGGCGCCCTGACCGCGCGCGCCGAGCGTGAACCGGTCCGGCTCCTCCTGGTCGCGCAGCGCCACCTCGCCCTGGTAGACGCCCTTGATCGAGGCGACGCCGGCGGTCACCGTCATCGCGTACACGTTCTCGCCGATCGTCTCCAGGCGCTCGCAGCCGGGGATCGTCCGCACCAGGACGCCGGGGTCCTGGAGGGCGTCCCAGACCCGCTTGCGCTCCGCCGCGACCAGCGCGCTGCCTGAGACCTTCATGGGCCACCTCCGATGCCGAGCACCCTAGAGAATCACCCGTACGCCGAGAACGGCAAGATCTGCCCCGGCACGGCGCCGCGGTCGTGCAGAGTTCACATGCCCCGGCGTAGGGCCCCCTACCGGACGGCCATACCGTCGCGCCTCGCCGCCCGCCGTAGTCCACCCCACGCAGGCCGTACGCCCGCTTGCGAATTGGCCGGCCAAGTTGTATCACTAAGCATTGGCCGACCAAGTTTGCTGGCCAAGTTGGTGGGCCACCTATTGAGGAAAGGACAGGATCATGCCGTTCACGCCCTTCGAGCTGGGTTCCCTCCGGCTGCCGAACCGTCTCGTCATGGCGCCCATGACGCGGTCACGCGCGTACGTCGCCGGAGTGCCCTCTCCGTTGACCGCGCTCTACTACGCTCAGCGCGCGTCCGCGGGTCTGATCGTCACCGAGGGCGTCCAGCCCAGCGCCGCGGGGCAGGGCTACATGAACACGCCGGGGCTGCACACGGACGAACAGGTGGCGGGGTGGCGTGAGGTGACCGGCGCCGTCCACGCCGCGGGCGGCAGGATCGTAGCCCAGATCATGCACGCCGGAGGGGTCGGCCACCCCGACAACACCGGCAGGCTGCCGGTCGCCCCCTCGGCCGTACGGGTCGGTGAGCAGATCTTCACGCCGACGGGCCCCCAGGACACGCCGGTCGCCGTGGAGCTGTCCACCGCCGAGGTGGAGGCGACGGTCCGCGACTTCGCCACCGCCGCGCGCCGCGCGGTGGAGGCCGGGTTCGACGGGGTCGAGCTCCACGGGGCCAACGGCTACCTCATCCACCAGTTCCTGTCCCAGAACGCCAACCTGCGCGACGACCGGTACGGCGGATCGGTGGCCGGCCGGATCCGGTTCGCCGTGGAGACCGCCAGGGCCGTCGCGGAGGAGATCGGCCCCGACCGGGTCGGCATCCGGCTGTCCCCTCTCAACGGCGCCCAGGGACTGGTCGAGGAGGACGCGCACGAGCTCTACCCCGCGCTGGTGTCCGCGCTCGCCGACCTCGACCTGGTCTACCTGCACCTTGTGGCGACCGGCGGCGACGAGCTCAACGCGCGGATCCGCGACCTGTGGCCGAACGCGCTGATCGTCAACGACCCGGTTGCGACCGACCCCGCCTCCGCCGCGGAGAGACTGCTCGACTGGGGCGCCGACCTGGTCGCACTGGGCAGGGCCTTCCTGGCCAACCCCGACCTGCCGCTGCGCCTGCGCGTCGGCGCGCCGCTGAACGAGGCCGACCTGAGCACCGCGTTCGGCGGCGACCACCGCGGCTACACCGACTACCCCACGCTGGCCCTCCACCCGGCCGCCGCGTAGGGGCGCCGTACACCCGCCCATCGGCCCGGCCTTCGCGCCGTCAACCGCGCGGCGTACGGGCGAATCAGCCGCGCGGCGGACGCGGCACTTGTCATCGTTCGTCCATTCTTGATCCCGTGCCTCCCCAGGAGGCGCTCCCGGCAGGACAGGACCCCTGTCCCTGGCGACCGGGACGGTCCGACCGCAATCGTCGGTACTGCAAGCAACGGGATCCGGCACCGCGAACCGGGGTCCGGGCGGCGCACCGCCCGGCTGTGACGAAGATCGCACCTCGCGGAGCCCTAATGCTCTACAGCTTGTAGTACTACTGGAAATAGAACTACGAGCTGTAGAGCTCCGGGCGTGAGGGAGACATGGACGCGCTTGACCTGGCACGGTGGCAGTTCGGGGTGACCACCGTGTACCACTTTCTCTTCGTACCCCTGACGATCGGGCTGGGCGTCTACGTCGCCGGGCTCCAGACCGCCTGGCACCTGACGGGCAAGGAGCACTACCTCAGGCTCACGAAGTTCTTCGGCAAGCTCTTCCTGATCAACTTCGCCATGGGCGTGGTCACCGGCATCGTCCAGGAGTTCCAGTTCGGGATGAACTGGAGCGAGTACTCGACCTTCGTCGGCGACGTGTTCGGCGCGCCGCTGGCGCTGGAGGCGCTGCTCGCGTTCTTCCTGGAGTCGACGTTCCTCGGCCTGTGGATCTTCGGCTGGGACCGGCTGCCCAAGCGGGTCCACCTCGCCTGCCTGTGGGCGGCCGTCATCGGCTCCAACCTGTCCGCGTACTTCATCCTCGCGGCCAACGCCTGGATGAAGCACCCGGTCGGCTACGAGGTCGTGGACGGCAGGGCCAGGATGACCGACCTGTGGGCGGTGCTGACGAACTCGACGGCCCTCGCCCAGGTGCCGCACGTCGTCGCCGCCTCGTTCGTCGTGGCAGGCGGGTTCGTCATCGCCGTCGCGGGCTACCGCATCCTGCGCGAGCGTGGCCTCGGCCTGCGGCCGGGCCGCCCGGCCCGTACGGCCGCCGGGGACGCCACCACGCCGATGCGCCGCCTCCCGGACATGTGGCGGACCAGCCTGCGCGCCGCGCTCGTCATGACGGCGATCGCGGGGGCCGTCGTCGCAGGCAGCGGTGACCTGTCCGGCCAGTTGCTGCGCGAGCAGCAGCCGATGAAGCTCGCCGCGGCTGAGGGCCTGCGCCACGACACCGCCGGGGCGCCGTTCTCGATCGCGCCCGGCGTCGAGGTGCCCGGTCTGCTCAGCCTGCTCGCCGCGCACGACCCCGGCGCGACGGTCCAGGGCGTCGACGACATCCAGGCGCGGTACGAGAAGACCTTCGGGCCGGCCGACTACACCCCGAACCTGCCGGTCGTCTTCTGGTCGTTCCGCGTGATGATCGGCTTCGGCATGGCCACGGTGGGCCTGTCCGTACTCGGCCTGTGGCTGACCCGGCGGCCCAGGCGGCGGCACGGCGGCACGGCGAAGCCGGTGCCCGACTGGTTCGCCCGCCTGTGCGTGCTGGCGCTCCCGTTGCCCGCCATCGCGATCATCTCCGGCTGGCTGCTCAGCGAGATCGGCCGCCAGCCGTGGACCGTCCAGGGCGAGCTCATGACCGCCGCCAGCGTGTCGCCCGGCGTCTCGCTCGGCGAGGTGGCGATCACCCTGGCGATCTTCACGGTCCTGTACGGCCTGCTCGCGGTGGCCGAAGGCGTGCTGCTGGTGCGGCACGTCAAGGCGGGCCCGGAGCTGCCGCCGGTCGAGAGCGCGCCCGCCGGCGCCGTTCCCGCCCGCCCCGACGAGGCGCGGCTCACGCCGACGCTCATGTACTGAGGAGCCACGAGATGACGACCTTCTGGTTCATCGTGATCGCGTTCCTCTGGACGGGTTACTTCGTCCTTGAGGGGTTCGACTTCGGGGTGGGCGCGCTGCTGCCGCTGCTGTCGCGGTCGGAGGCCGACCGCAAGCAGGTGCTGGGCACCATCGGACCGGTCTGGGACGGCAACGAGGTGTGGCTGATCACCGCGATCGGGGCGATGTTCGCCGCCTTCCCGGCCTGGTACTCCGGCCTGCTGAGCGGCTTCTACGTGGCGGTCTTCCTCGTCATCGCCGGCCTGGTCGTACGCGGGGTGGGCCTGGAGTGGCGGGGCAAGGTCCACTCCCGGCGCGAGGTCGCGCTCTGCGACGCCGGGATCGTCACCGGCAGCGTGCTGCCCGCGTTCCTGTGGGGCGCGATCTTCGGCAACCTGCTGTTCGGCACGGCGCTGGCGACCGTGCTCGGCGGGGCCCTGTCGCTGTCGGTGGCCGTGCTGCACGGCGCGGTGTTCGTGGCGCTCAAGACGACCGGCGGGGTCCGGGCCCGCGCCCGCCGCGCCGCGCTGCTCGCGGCCGTCGGGGCGGTGCCGGTGGCGATCGCCACGCTGCCGTCCGTGCCCGGCAAGGGGCCGATGTGGACGCTGGGCACGGCCCTGCTCGCCGCCGCGGCGCTGGCGGCCGGGGTGACGCTGGTCTGGGGCCGCCGCGAGGGCTGGGCCTTCACCGCGACCGCGACCGCGATCGCCGCGACGACCGCCACCGTCTTCGGCGTGCTGTGGACCGCTCCCCTGCCCGGTCTCACGCTGGCCCAGGCGGCCTCGGCGCCGTACACGCTGACCGTCCTCACCTGGATCGGCCTGATCGCCCTGCCGGGCGTCATCGCCTACCAGGCCTGGACCTACTGGGTCTTCCGCAAGCGCCTCACCGCCGAAGTCTCCTGACTCAGGGAAGGCAGAAAGGGTAGAGTTCGAAGGTAGATAGGGCAGAAAGGGGTGGCCGTGAGCTTGAACATCAAGAATCCCGAAGCTGAGCGGCTGGCGGCCGAGATCGGGGCGCTGACTGGTGAGAGCAAGACCGCCGCCGTTGTTTCCGCCCTACGGGAGCGGCACGAGCGGCTGCTCGCGAAGCTCCAGCAGACCGAGGACGCCGCAATGGCAGAGGACATCCTCGCGCTTGCCGCGAAGATTCGCTCGCGAGTAGGTGAGCTGGAGCTGTCCAGCGACTTCCTCTACGACCCTGAGACCGGGCTTCCGTCGTGATCATCGACACCAGCGCGATCGTCGCGATCCTCAACGGAGAGCCGGACGCCATCGACCTGGCCAGAGCCATCAGGGATGCGCCGACGCGAAGGATCTCGGCGGGGACCTACGTCGAGTTGGCCGCGGTGGTCGAGCGTGCCCGTGACCCCGCCGCGTCCCGGCTCCTGGACGACCTTCTCGCTCGGATGAGGGTGCAGATCATGCCGGTCACACCTGAGCAGGCTCGGACCGCGCGCCGGGCCTACTGGGACTACGGCAGGGGCAGCGGCCACAAAGCAGGACTGAACTTCGGCGACTGCTTCTCCTACGCGCTCGCGAGAGAGTGCCAGGAACCACTCCTGTTCAAGGGTGACGACTTCATTCACACGGACGTGACTCCGGCGCTCTGACCGTGCTCACCGTTCCAGGCGCAGGTGGTGGAGGTCGGAGGGGGAGATGGGCATCCGGGCGATGGTGATGCCCTCGGCGTCCTCGACCGCGGAGGCGATGACGGCCGAGACGGGGATGACCCCGGCCTCCCCCGCGCCCTTGATCCCGAGCGGGTTCAGCGGCGAGGGCGTCTCCAGGTGGGCCGTCTCGATGCGCGGCACCTCCGTGGCGTACGGCATCAGGAAGTCCATGAACGAGGCGTTCAGCAACTGGCCGTGCTCGTCGTAGACCATCTTCTCGTACAGCGCCCCGCCGACGCCCTGGGCGACCCCGCCGTGGATCTGACCCTCGACGATCATGGGGTTGATCAGCCTGCCGCAGTCGTGGACGACGGCGTAACGCAGGATCCTGATCTCCGCGGTGTCCGGGTCGGTCTCCACGATCGCCGCGTGCATGCCGGCCGCGAAGGTGGACCTGACCGGCGAGTAGTAGTCCCGGCCCTCCAGGCCCGGCTCCTCCCCCTCGGCCACCGGCGGCCGGTCGTCGGAGGCGGGCCCGGCGAACTGCGTGGCCCGTTTGGCCTCCTCGTCGAAGGCGTACCGCAGCGGGTTGGACAGCACGGCGACGGTCGCCAGCGGGATCGACGCCGACGGCACGCCGGCCACGTGGACCATCCCGTCGGTGATCTCCAGGTCGCGTGGGTCGGCCTCCAGCGCCTCCGCCGCGATCCGCAGCGCCTTCTCCCTGACCTTCCTGCAGGCGAGCGCGATCGCGTTGCCGCTCATCACCGCCGCCCGTGAGGCGAAGGTGCCCACGGCGTACCCGAAGCGCCGGGTGTCGCCGGTGACGACCGACACCTTCTCGATCGGCACGCCGAGCTCGGTGGCCGCGATCTGCGCGAACACGGTCTCGTGTCCCTGCCCCTGGGAGGTCAGGCCGGTCGAGACGTGCACCCGCCCGTCGGAGGTGACCTGCACGTGCCCGCCCTCGTACGGGCCGACGCCGGTGCCCTCGACGTAACAGCCGACGCCGATGCCGATCCTGCGTCCTTCGGCCGCCGCGCGGGCCTTGATCTCGGGGAAGGAGTCCCAGCCGATCAGCTCCTTGAGCATGCGCAGCGCCTCGGGGTAGTCGCCGCTGTCGTAGATCAGCGGGCGCCCGTCCTGGAACGTCATGCCCTGGTCGTACGGGAACTCGTCCGGCTGGATGAAGTTGGCCGCGCGGACCTCGGTACGGTCCCTGCCGAGGTGGGCGGCGATGCGGTCCATCGTCCGCTCCATGCAGAACACGCCCTGCGGGCGGCCCGCGCCCCGATAAGGCGTGACCTGCACGGTGTTGGTGTAGATCGAGGAGAACTCGACCCGGTAGGCCCCCACCTTGTACGGCCCGAGCAGCTGCGTCGAGGTGATGATCGGCACGATGATCCCGTACGGCGTGTAGGCGCCGTGGTCGTGCAGGATCTCGACCTCCAGGCCGAGGACGCGCCCGTCGTCGTCGAACCCGACCCGCACGTGCTGGACCTGGCCGCGCTCGTGTGACGACGAGACGAAGTGCTCGCGCCGGTCCTCGGTCCACTTCACCTCGCGGTTCAGCAGCCGGGCCGCCCACGGCACCAGGATCTCCTCGGGCCACGGGTGGACGATCTTGACGCCGAACCCGCCGCCGACGTCGGGCGCGATGACCTCCACCTTGGGCAGCGGCAGCCCGAGCTTGGCCGCGATCGCCATCCGCACGCTCGTGGACGTCTGCGTGGAGGAGTAGACGCGCAGCGACCCGTCGTCGGCGTCCCAGCGGGCGTACACACCCTTGCCCTCCAGGGGCGTGCACGCGCTGCGCTCGACGTCGAGGCGGAACTCCAGCGTGTGCGGGGCGGCCTCGATCGCCTCCCGCGCGGTCAGGCCGCCCGGTCCCGGCACCTCCTGCACGAGGTGCGCGCCGACGTTGCCCGGCACGTCCTCGTGCACCAGATGCACGCCGCGCACGGCCTCCTCGATGCCAACGACGGGCTTGAGGATCTCGTAGTCGACCCGGATCAGGGCGCAGGCGTCCTCGGCGAGGTAGCGGTCGCGGGCGACGACCATCACGACCGGCTCGCCGACGTGCCGGACGATCTCCCGGGCCAGCGGGTACGCCGTACGGCCGTGGGTGAGCGCGGGGTGCGGGATCAGCAGCGGCAGCGGCTCGGCCAGCGCGCCCGGCAGGTCCTCCCATGTGTAGATCGCGACCAGGCCCTCCACGTCGAGGGCGGCCGACACGTCGATGTCGAGGATCCGCGCGTGGGCGTGCGGCGACCTGACGAAGGCGGCGGCCAGCGCACCCGCGCCCAGGTCGTCGAGGTAGCGCCCCTGCCCGGTGATGAGCCGGGCGTCCTCGCGCCGCCGGACCGGCTCGCCGAACAGCTTGGTCGTCACCGGTCCTCCTCCGCCTGAAGCTCCGCCGCCCGATGGACGGCCTTGAGGATGTTCTGGTAGCCGGTGCACCGGCACAGGTTGCCCGCCACGGCCTCCAGGGCCTCCTCCTCGCTCGGTGCGGGGTTGTCCCGCAGGAACGCGGTGACCGTGCACAGGAACCCCGGTGTGCAGAACCCGCACTGCAGGGCGTGGCACTCGGTGAAGGCCCGCTGGACCGGCGACAGCTCGCCGTCGCGCGCCAGCCCCTCCACCGTCGTGATCTCGTGGCCGTCCACCGTGACGGCGAACGTCAGGCACGACCGCACCGGCTCGCCGTCCAGCAGCACCGTGCAGGCGCCGCAGACGCCGTGCTCGCAGCCCACGTGGGTGCCGGTGAGCCCGAGGTCGTGGCGCAGGCAGTCGGACAGCAGCCGCCGCCCGGGCACCGTCGCCTCCCGCACGACCCCGTTGACCGTCAGCGTCACGTGATGGCGTGTCTCGTTCACGATTCCTCCCCGCGGGCCGCGGAGGCGGCGTCCCGCAGCGCCCGTGCGGCGAGCACCCCGGTGAGGTGCCGCCGGTAGTCCGCCGTCGCGTGGATGTCGCCCTCCGGCTCGATCCGGTCCCGTACGGCTCCCGCCACGGCCGCCCAGTCGACCGAGGCGGCCGGGCGCGGGCCGCACGCGGCGGTCACGTCCACGACAACCGGGACCGGTCCCACGCTCACGCAGGCCACGCGGGCGGCGGCGATCCGGAAGTCCTCGTCCAGCGTGACGGCGGCGGCCACCCCGGCCACCGCGTAGTCGCCGTGCCGCCGCGCCACCTCGTGGAAGGCCGTGCCCGACCGCCCGGGCAGCGCCGGGAAGAACGCCGACACGGCCAGTTCGCCGGGCCGCAGCGCCGACTCCATCGGGCCGGTGAAGAACTCCGCGGCCGGCACCTCCCGCTCCCCGCCCCGGCTCGCCAGCCGTACGGACCCGCCGAGCAGGGCGAGCACGGCGGGCATCTCGGCGGCGGGGTCGGCGTGGACGAGGCTGCCCACCACCGTGCCGCGGTTGCGGATCACGGGGTGGGCGACCAGCCGCAGCGCCTGCCGCAGCAGCGGCTGCGCGGCGGCAGCCTCCGGCGAGCGCTCCACGGCGGCGTGGCGGGCCAGGGCCCCGACGCGTACGCCGGACGGCCCGGCCTCGATCCCGTCCAGGCCGGGCACGCGGTTCACGTCGACAATGTGGGCGGGCGCGGCCAGCCGCATGTTGAGCAGCGGGATCAGGCTCTGGCCGCCGGCCAGCACCTTCCCGCCGGGCCCGGCCTCGGCGAGGACGTCGAGCGCCTCGCCGAGGGTGGCCGGGCCGTGGTAGCCGAACGGGGGCGGCTTCACCGCGTTCGCACCCGCGACGCGGGCCGTTCAGACGGCCGGGTCGCGTTCGAGCCCGATCTCCCCACCCGTGACCTCCTTCGCTCGTCTGCCCGCGATCGCGCGGAGCAGGTGATAGCCGGCGAGCACCACGATCGTGCCGAGCGCGATCCCGGCGAGCGAGAAGTCGCCGGTGATCTGGTGGGTGACCGGCCCGATCGCGAGGATGATCCCCGCGCCGATCGGAACCATGTTGACCGGATCGGCGAAGTCCACCCGGTTCTCCACCCAGATCTTCGCGCCGAGCAGACCGATCATGCCGTAGAGGATGACCGTGACGCCGCCGAGCACACCGCCGGGCGTGGCGGCGACCAGCGCGCCGAACTTGGGGCAGAGGCCGAACAGGATCGCGATGACCGCGGCGATGTAGTAGGCGGCCGTCGAATAGACCCGGGTGGCCGCCATGACGC
Source organism: Microbispora sp. GKU 823 (assembly GCF_002027145.1). Classification (NCBI taxonomy): domain Bacteria; kingdom Bacillati; phylum Actinomycetota; class Actinomycetes; order Streptosporangiales; family Streptosporangiaceae; genus Microbispora; species Microbispora sp. GKU 823. Next base: position 64,460 of record NZ_MWJN01000012.1, read on the forward strand.
CGATGTTCTCCGCGTACGTCGTGGTGGGCGAGCCGCCGACGGCGGTCGCGACCGCCGTGCCGACGCCGTCGGCGATGATCGCCCTGCCCATCTGGGGGTCCACGTCGGCGCCGGTCATCTGGCCCACGGCCTTGACGTGGCCGACGTTCTCCGCGATCAGAGCGATCACGGCGGGCAGCACCACCAGCACTGCCGACGCCTGGACCGACGGCGCGTGGAAGTGCGGCAGGCCGATCCAGTCGGCGTCGGCGACGGCCTGGAAGCTCACCCGGGGGTGGGTGTCGATCTTCCCGGTGCCCGCGTTGTAGGCGGTGATGTTCCCGAAGACCTTGTCGGCGAGCCAGGAGACGACGAACCCGAAGATCAGTCCCAGCAGGACGCCGATCCGGCCGAGGAAGCCGCGGAACAGGACGATGAACACGAAGGTCGCCAGCATCGTGATCAGCGCGATCCACGGGTCCTGCGGCCAGTAGACGTCGGCCACCACGTACGCCAAGCCGAAGCCGATCAGCATGACGACCGCGCCGGTCACGACCGGCGGGAAGATCCGGTGGATGATCTGCACGCCGAGGACGTGGATCACGACGCCGCACACCGCGAGCACCAGGCCGGCGACGAGGATGGAGCCGGTCACGACCTTGTCGGCCGCCGGGGTGTCGCCGCCGAACGCCGCCCGCACGGCCACCACCCCGCCGACGAACGACGCCGACGTGCCCAGGTAGCTGGGGATCCGCCCCTGGGTGAAGAGCAGGAACAAGATCGTCGCGACGCCCGACATCATCACGGCCGTGTTCGGGTCCAGCCCCATGACGAGGGGGAACACGAAGGTCGCGCCGAACATGGCGATCACGTGCTGGGCGCCGATGCCGACCATGCGGGGCCAGCTCAGCCTCTCGTCCGGTTTGACGACCTCTCCGGGGGCCAGCCCTCTCCCGTCGCCGTGCACTGTCCATCTAAAAGCCATGTACGCCCCTCTTGCTCACTGGGCCGTGGGCCGGTCGGCCACCCCGCAGGCGTCCCTCCGCGGCGCTTCTAGACCGTTTGGGGCACTTTAGGACTGGCGTGCGCGACAGACATGGGCATGATCTGCCAAACCGGCGAGCTCCTGGGCGTCATACCACACGGATCCTGTACCCCTCGCCGGTGACGACCTGGCCCGCCCGGATTTTGCAGGCCTTGCGCAACTCCACGCGTCCGTCGACGCGCACCCGGCCCTCCGCGATGAGGTGCTTGGCCGCGCCGCCGCTGTCGGTGATCTGGCAGAACTTGAGGAGATCGCAGAGCGGGATGTAGTCGCCGTCCAGCTCGAAGGTGATCGCTGGGGCCTTCGCGTCGTTCACGACGCCAGCCTAGATAGTCAGATCCCCCTCATGCGCAGGACGTGCAGGGCGAGGGTGAGGTTGAGCCGCAGGTGCGCGTCCTCGGTGAAGTTGCCCAGCATGCGCTCCAGCTTCCCGATCCGGTAGCGCAGGGTGTTGTAGTGGAAGTGCAGCCGGCGCGCCGTCTCGGCGACGTTGAGGTTGGTCTCCAGCAGCGCCTGCAGGGTCCGGCGCAGATCGGCGTTCTCCGCGTCGTCGTCCCCCGCCAGCGGGCCCAGGGTCTCGCGGACGAAGGCGTGCAGTTCGTCGGTGTCGTTCACCAGCGAGAGCAGCCGGTAGACCCCCAGCTCGTCGAAGTGGGCGACCGCCCCCGCCCCGTGGAGCTGGCGGCCCACCCGGGCGGCCTTCAGCGCCTGGCCGTACGCGCCGGGCAGGGCGTCCACGCCGGAGGCGACCCGGCTGAGGCCGGTGGAGAACGTGCCGTCGGAGACGGCGGCGAGCGCGTCCCTGGCCACCTTGGCCGGGTCGGCCGCCGCCCCGACGATCGCCACGACCTCGTGGGAGAAGCCGGCGACCGCGCCGCGCGGGTCGTGCTTGCGCACCGACGCCTGCCACGCCGCCAGCATGCGGTCCTGGACCGGTCGTTCCTCGGCGTCCGGGTCGATCTCGGCGACCAGCACGCTCACCGGGCGCTCCAGGTCCCAGCCGAACGCCTGGGCGCGCTCGGCCACCCGCAGCCCGCCCCTGCCGGTGAGCACGTCGCGCAGGAAGTCGGCGCGGTATTTGCTCTCGACGGCGGTAACCGCCTCCTGCTTGGTGATCACCAGCGCGGCGACGGTCGCGGCGCGTTCCAGGATGCCGATGTCGCTGGGGGTCAGCGTGCCGTTGGCGCTGTAGGCGGCGATCCTCCCGTGGTGGTGCCCGCCCGCGACGATCGGCACCGCCGCGTAGTGCCCGTCGCCGGCCGCGGGCGTCGCCGCCGGCGTCCGCGCGAGGGCCGCGTTGATCTCCCGCAGCCGCGCCACCTGCGCGGACTCCCCGGCGGCCGCGAGGAGATGACCGGCGGCGTCGGTCGCCCCCACCGCCACCTGCAGCAGCCCGGCCACCTCCGCCGTGACCTCCCGCATCCCGCCCCCGGCCAGCACGATCTGCACGAGCGCCCGGTGCGCCTCCTCCGTACGGGCGAGGATCGCCGCCTGCCGGTTGAGGATGTCGGTGAGCACCTGGTTGAGGATGTCGTCGAAGCCCACGTCGTTGGGCAGCAGGATCAGCGGGAAGCCCAGCCGGTCGGCCTGCTCGACCATCTCCCCCGGGAGCTCGTCCAGGTAGCGGCCGAGCTTGATCGCCAGGGCGGCGAGGCCGCGCTCGTCCAGGTCGGCCACGAGCCGGTCGAGCGACTGCGGCGTGTTGCGCAGCGGGTAGCCCGTGGTGAGCAGCAGCTCGTGCGGCTTCACCCAGGCGAGGATGTCGGGCACCTCCATCACGTTGAGGCGCTGCACGATGCGGTCGAGGCCGCTCCGTCCGGCGATCAGGCGGGCGTCCGCCAGCGTCGAGACCCCCAGCACCTCGCCCACCGACACGCCGTGGAGGATCGTTCCCGTGCTCGCAAGGCGCATGGCGGGCGGGGCCGGGTCGTTCTGCAAGGCCGTCTCCGAGAATGCCGTCACCGGGGGTCGCGACGTCCTCGGGTCCATCGGTCGCTCACCGCTCCTCGTCCGCTACGCGGGCCGCTCGTACCTCCCGGGACGTCTCAGGCCGATTGTGCACGACCGCGGTCCTGTCAGGAAGAGCCAAGCATTCGGCCGACTGTTGGCATCTTTCTCCGTACGGAGGGGGGAGACCGGGCCTTAGCGTCGGCAACGACTGGCTTCGGGAGGTCCGGTGAGTGTTGGCACGCGCCCGAGAGGGCGGCGGGCGACGACGCCCGCGTCCCGCCCCCCGGCGGCCCCGACCTACGTGAGCGGCGCCGCGAGCGTGGCCGTACGGCCCGCGCTCGAGGCGCCCCGCCGCCCGGCCAGAGTGCTCGCGGTCTTTCCCCTCGCGCTCTACCTGGAGATCAGGAGCGAGGCCGAGCCGCACGTCGTCGCCGTGGTGACGGGCGAGGCCACCCGCCTGCCCAACGCCGTGGTGCTCCCCGAACGCCTCGGCGGAGTGTCCGCAGGTGACGACGCCTGGGTCGGCGAGGGCACCGTCGAGGTCGGCGGCGTGTCGATCTGCGTGCGCCGCTGGTGGGACCCCGCTCCCCCGCTCGGCCCCGCCGACCCCGCACGGCTCGCGCCCGCCCTCGGCCTGCTCGGCCGTGCCCGCGCGGCCTCGCCCCGGCGGCGGGACTGGACCCGGGACGGCGCCCCCGCGCTGCTCGACGCGGCTGCCGGGCCGGTTCGCTGGTGGAGAGCATCACCGCGGCCGAGCGGCTGATCGGCCTCGGCCCCGGGCTGACGCCGAGCGGCGACGACATGCTCGCCGGCCTGCTGGTCGCGCTGCGGCACCTCGGCGCGGCGGCGGGGGTGCCGCGCGCCGTCTGGCTGGCCGACTGGCTCGCCGCTGCGGTCACCTACGACGCCCGCACCCGGACCACGCCCATCTCGGCCACCCTGCTGCACTGCGCCGCCAGGGGCGAGGCGAGCCCGGAGGTCACCGGGGTGCTGCGCGGCGTGGCCGGGCACCAGCCGCTGGAACCCGCCGTGCACCGCCTGCTCCGCCTCGGCCACACCTCGGGCGCCGACCTGGCCTGGGGGGTGCAGATCGGCCTGTCCGCCGTCCTCGCCCATCGGGAGGGCCAGTGAACGACCCTGTGAACGACCTGGTCGAGGTGCGCCCCGGGGTCTACCGCGACTCCGTGACGCTGATGCGGGTGAGCCGGGCGCTGACCGACCGCCCCGGAGTGACCGTCGCCGTCGTCGCGATGGCCACCGAGCTCAACCTGGGCCTCGCCCGCGATCTCGGCTTCGCGGTTCCGCCCGCGACGCCCGGCGACCTGCTGGTGGCGGTCCGGGCCGCCTCGCCGGCGGAGCTGGAGGACGCCGCCGCAGAACTGGAGCGTCAGCTCGCCGCACGGGCGCCGGCGAGCGGGACGCGGGGCGAGGCGCCGCCGCGCACGACCCGGTCGGCGGCGCGGGCCTTCGATGCGAGCCTGGCGCTGGTGAGCGTGCCGGGCGAGCACGCCTTCGCCGAGGCGCTCGACGCCGTGGAGGCCGGGCTCTCGGTAATGATCTTCAGTGACAACATGCCGGTGGAGCAGGAGATCCTGCTCAAGGACCGGGCGCGGGCCAAGGGCGTGCTCGTGATGGGGGCCCGACTGCGGCACCGCGGTCGTGGGCGGGGCCGGCCTGGGCTTCGCCAACGTGCTGCGCCCCGGGCCCGTCGGCGTCGTGGCCGCCTCGGGGACCGGCGCCCAGCAGGTGACGAGCCTGCTCGACCTCGCCGGCGTCGGCGTGTCCCACGTGCTCGGCGTGGGCGGCAGGGACCTGTCCGCGGAGGTGGGCGGGCGCTCGGCCGTGCAGGCGCTGCGCGCGCTCGACGAGGACCCCGCCACCGAGCTGATCGTGCTGGTCTCCAAGCCCCCCGCCCCCGAGGTGGCCCGTGCCGTACGGGACCTCGACCTGGCGACGCCGGTCGTCGCCGCGCTGCTCGGTCCGGGGCAGGACGACCTGACCACCGCCGCGGAGAAGGTGCTGCGGGCCCTCGGTCGCGACGTGCCCGAGTGGCCGTCCTGGCCCGCCCCCGCGAGTCGGCCGAACACGGCGGGTGCCCTGCGGGGGCTCTACGCCGGCGGCACGCTGTGTGCGGAGGCGGCCCTGCTCGCGGGCGCCGGCGACTTCACCGACTTCGGCGACGACTCCTACACCCGGGGCCGCGCCCATCCCATGATCGACCCGGCGCTGCGCCTGGAGGCGCTGCGTGGCGTCGCCTCAGGCGTCGTGCTGATGGACGTCGTGCTCGGGCACGGCGCCGACCCCGACCCGTCCTCCTGGCTCGCGCCCGCGATCCGCGACGCGGTGGCCAGGGGCGTCGACGTGGTCGTGGCCGTCGTCGGCACCGACGGCGACCCGCAGGGGCTGCGCGCCCAGGCCGCCCGGCTGAACGAGGCCGGGGCGGCGGTCTTCACCTCCAACGCCGCGGCCGCCCGGCACGCCCGCCTCCTGGCGGGCGGGTGACGGGCGTGGCCGCGCCGACCCCGATCGGAGCCCGATGACCCTCTCCATGCTGTACGGCGAGCCGCGCGTCATCACCGTGGGCGCGCAGGTGCTGGGCGAGGCGCTGGACCGGCAGGCCGTGCCGCGGCGGGAGGTCGACTGGCGGCCGCCGCTGCCGGGCGCCTCCGGGGCCCTCGCGCGGGTGCTGGCCGACCCCCGGCGCGAGAGCGCCAACGCGACCGCCGTCGGGAGGATGCTGTCGGCCCGGCCCATGCTGACCGGCGTACGTCCGGCGCGCGAGGTCCTCGGCCTGAAGGCCGGGGAGTTCTTCCACGCCGGTCCGCCCATCACCTGGGAGCGGGCCTCCGGCCCGATGCGAGGGGCGCTCGTCGGGGCGATGCTGTTCGAGGGCCTGGCGGCCACCCCCGAGGAGGCGGAGGACCGCCTGGCCTCCGGCGCGGGGATCACGCTCGACTCCTGCCACCACCACCGCACGGTCGGCCCGATGGCGGGGGTGGTCAGCCCGTCCATGTGGATGCTGGAGGTCGCCGACGCCGAGCACGGCGGCACGGCCTACTGCTCGCTCAACGAGGGGCTGGGCAAGGTGCTGCGCTACGGCGCGTACGGGCCCGAGGTGATCGAGCGGCTGCGCTGGATGGGCGAGGTGCTCGGGCCGGCGCTGGCCGCGGCGCTGGAGCGGTGCGGCCCCCTCGATCTGCGCACGCTCATCGCCCAGGCGCTGCAGATGGGCGACGAGCTGCACAACCGCAACCGCGCCGCGACGTCCCTGCTGGTGCGCGAGATCGCGCCCGCGGTCGTGGAGGCGGCCCCGGACCACGCGGCCGAGGTGCTGCGATTCATCAATGGAAATGATCATTTCTTCCTGAACGCGGGAATGGCGGCGGCGAAAGTCAGCGCCGACGCGGCGCGCGGAGTGCCCGGATCGAGCCTGGTCGTGGCGATGGCGCGCAATGGAACCGATTTCGGAATACAGGTGTCGGGCCTCGGCGACCGGTGGTTCACCGGCCCCGCCGGCGTGCCCGACGGCCTGTACCTCGGCGGGTACGGCCCGGACGACGCCAACCCCGACATCGGCGACTCCACGATCACGGAGACGGCGGGCCTCGGCGGCTTCGCCATGGCGGCGGCCCCCGCGATCGTCCGGTTCGTCGGCGGCGAGGTGTCCGACGCGGTGGCGGCCACGACCTCGATGTACGAGATCACCATGGCCGAGCACCCGGCGTACCAGATCCCGGGGCTGGGCTTCCGCGGCACGCCGGCGGGCATCGACGTCGCACTCGTGGCGAGGACCGGTCTGCTGCCCGTCGTGAACACCGGAATCGCGGGCAGGATCGCCGGAACCGGGCAGGTGGGAGCGGGTCTGGTCAGTCCGCCGGCCGGGGCCTTCACGGCCGCCCTCGACGCGCTGGCCGACGGATGAATTCCCTTTGACCGTCATCAGACCGTAATATCGTCGTCAACCTCAGATATCCGATGCAATTCGCACGGTCCGTTCGGGGGATCTTGCGGAGCGAGCGTGAATTGGGGACCTTATCTATGACGACCGATCGCCTGCTCGGTATGGTCCCCCCTATGCCAGAGGGTCAGGGACCTGTGGGCCGCGTCCCCGCGGGAGGCGCCCCCGAAGGGCAGGGACGTCTCGTCGGCCGGCGCTACCGGCTGCTGTCCCCGGTGGGCCGCGGCGGCATGGGGATGGTCTGGCACGCCCACGACGTGCTGCTTGACCGGGACGTCGCGGTCAAGGAACTGCTCCTGCCGTTCGGGCTCGACAACGCCGGCGCGCAGACCGCCCACCGGCGCATGCTGCGCGAGGCGCGCTCGGCCGCGCGGCTCAGCCACCCCGGCATCGTCACCGTCCACGACGTCGTCGAGGAGGACGGGCGGCCGTGGATCGTCATGGAGCTCGTCCGCGCCTGGTCCCTCGAGCAGGCCGTACGGCAGAGCGGGCCGCTGCCGGTCGTGCAGGCCGCCGAGATCGGCATCCGGGTGCTCGACGCGCTGCGGCACGCCCACGCCGCCGGCATCCTCCACCGGGACGTGAAGCCCGGCAACGTGCTGCTCACCGCCGACCGCGTGGTGCTCACCGACTTCGGCATCGCCGCCATCGAGGGCGACGTCACGATCACCCAGACCGGGCTGCTCATGGGCTCGCCCGCCTACATCCCGCCGGAGCGCCTGCAGGGCCGCCCGATCACCCACGCCGCCGACCTGTGGTCCTTCGGCGCGACGCTGTATGCCGCCGTGGAGGGCCGCCCGCCGTACGAGGGTCCCGACGCGGTCGCCGTGCTCGGCGCGGTGCTGACGCAGGAGCCCAACCGGCCGCGCCGGGCGGGCGCGCTGCTGCCGGTCATCGAGGGCCTGCTCCGCAAGAACCCGGCCGACCGCCTCCCGGCCGCGCAGGTCGCGGAGATGCTGGAGCGGGTGCTGCACAGCCACGGCGCGGGGCTGCCGGGACGCGCCGGGACGCCGACGTCGGTGCCGACCCCGCAGGACTCCACGCCCGCGGGGCTGCTGCCGCCGCTCGACATCCCCTCGGGGGCCGCTGCCCTCGCGCATCATCGAGACGCCCTCGGGTCCGGTCCGCGTGCCGCTCACGGCGGAGAGCCTGCCCGCGGGCGCGACCCGCCCGGCGCCGCCGCTTCCCGTCCCGCGGAGCCCCGCGCCGGCGACCCGGCGTACGAGCCTCCGGGCGCGTTCGGGCCGGTGAACGCCTTCGGGCAGACCCCTTCCTTCGACACGGGCTTCGACCCGCTGTCGTCTCCCTCGGGGTCGACGCACGCGCCCGAGCGGCCGAAGGAGGCCATGTGGCCGACGCCCACGCCGGGCGACATGCCCGGCGACCTGGGCGGGACGACGCAGCCGCCGTACCGGCCCGGGCAGCACGCGGCACCCCAGCAGACGGGACCACAGCACGCGCGGCCCCAGCAGACGGGACCGCAGCACGCGGCGCCCCCGCAGGCCGCCGCCAGGGGGGGCCGCCGCGCAGACCGTGTCACCGCAGACCATGCCCCCGCAGACCGTCTCACCGCAGGCCGGTGACTCCGGCCCGGTCGAGGACGCCACGGGCCCGCACCGGCCCGGGGTGGGGCGCAGGCGCAAGGATCGGGCCGACACGGTCCCCGACGGCGAGGGCCGGTCGAAGGTCCTGCTCGCCGTCGCCGCCGTGGCCGTGGTCGCGGTGATCGTCGCGATCGTGTTCGTACTGCTGCCGAGCGGCCCGGACGAGGCCGTGGTGTCCCAGCAGGACGGCAGGTCGGGCGCCACCCTCACGCCCAGCGGCGCCGCCACGCCGACCGCGCGCCCGCTGTCGGCCGTACGCGTGCCCGAGGGCTACCGCCTGCTGACCGAGGGCGGGGTGTCCCTGGCGGTGCCGAAGGACTGGACCGCCGCGACCGACGGCGGGGTCGTCAGGCTCACGGGCCCGAAGGACAGTGGGCAGAGCATCACGATCAAGAGGATTCCCGACGGAAGCCTCGCGGCGCTGCGGTCCGCCGAGCAGAACCTGGACATCAAGGACTTCACCGACTACACGCAGGTCCAGCTTCGCCAGGTGGACTACCGCTACCCCGCGGCCGACTGGGAGTACACCTACACCAACACCAGCGAGGTCACCGTCCACGCGGTCATCCGCTACCTGGAGACGGGCGAGCGCGCCTACGCGATCATGTTCGCCTCGCCCGACTTCGACTGGAACGAGTCCGCCGCACCGGTACGCCAGGCCCTCTGGAGCACCTTCCGCCCCGCCTGACGCCCACGGCTTGTCCCACCGGCCGGGTCACTTGGCGTCGGCGTAGCAGGTGACGGCCACCGCCTCCATCGGGAAGCGGACCGTGGTGTCGCCGAACAGCAGCCGGGTCGCCTCCTCCGCCGCGCGGCCGACGGCCTCGCGACCTCGCCCGCCACGTCGAGCGGGCAGTGCACCATCACCTCGTCGTGCTGGAAGAACACCAGCCGGGCGGGGTCGGGCAGCAGCCCGCGCAGCACCGCGAGGAGCGTCAGCGCCCACTCGGCCGCCGTGGCCTGCACGACGAAGTTGCGGGTGAACCTCCCCCGGTCCCTGGCCGCCCTGGCGCCCTCAGGACCGGCCACCAGGCGCCGCCACCGCTCCGACGGGGGCGGGCACGTGCGGCCCAGCCACGAGCGGACCAGCCGCCCCTCCTCCCCCGCACGGGCCGCGTCCTCCACGAACGCGTACGCCTTGGGGAACCGCTGCCGCATCACGGCCAGCAGCTTGGAGGCGTCGCCGCTGGTCCCGCCGTACATGGCGGACAGCATGGCGATCTTGGCCGACTCGCGGACCCCGCCGAACGCCTGGGCCAGCGCGGCGTACAGGTCGATCTCCCCGGCCGCCCGCGCGAGCCCCCGGTCACCGGACAGCGCGGCCAGCACCCGGGGTTCGAGCTGCGCGGCGTCGGCGACCACGAGCGTCCAGCCGTCGTCGGCCATCACGACCCTGCGCATGACCTTGGGGATCTGCAGCGCGCCGCCGCCGCTGGTGGCCCACCGGCCGCTCACCACCCCGCCCACGACGTACTCGGGCCGGAAGCGGTCGCCGCTGACCCACTGCGCGGCCCAGGTCCAGCCGTGGAAGCTGTACAGACGGGCCAGTTCCTTGTACGCCAGGAGCGGCGCGACGGCCGGATGGTCGACCGTCTTCAGCACGTGGGAGCGGGTGGACGGGATCTCGATCCCCGCGGTCTTGAACGCCCGGACGATCTGCTGCGGGGAGTCGGGATTGACCAGGTGGCCGAAGGCTGCCGACACCTCGTCGGCCAGGGCCTGGAGCTTCGCGGGCCGCATGCCGTGGGCCGGGCGTGGCCCGAGCAGGTCGGTCAGCAGCGCGTCGTGGACGTCCTCGCGCCACGGCATGCCGTCGTGGGCCATCTCCGCGGCGATGAGCGCACCGGCCGACTCGGCGGCGACGAGCAGGCGGAACCGCCCGGGATCGGGCGTGCGCGCGACGCGGCGGCGCTGGTCCTCGAACACCTCGGCGACCATGTCGGCCTCGGGCACGCCGTTCCCCGGCGGCGCCGGGTCGAACAGGCTCGCCTGCGTGCCGCCCGCCTGATGCGCGTCAGAGGCCTCGTGGGGGTCGTCGGGCACCGGGAGGCCGTGGAGGCGCGCGTAGGCCGCCTGGACCCGTCTGGGCTCCCCGTAGCGCCCGTCCGACGCCAGCAGCAGGTTCTCGGTGAGCGCGACGTCGTGGCAGCGCGACAGCCGTACGCCTGCGGACAGGAGCGCCGGGTAGACGCGGCGCGCGTCGGCCCACACCCAGCGGGGCCGCTCGGCGGCCTCCAGCGCGCGCACGGCCGCCGCGAGATCGGAGACCCGGCTCGCCGGCCCGCCGAGGGGCTTGACGGTGCCGCCCCCCTCGGCGTCGGCCGCCACCACAACGTGCACCCCACCAGCGTGCCAGGCGGCGCCGACAATTCCCCAACCGCGCCCCGGCCGGTCAGAGCGGGATCTCGACCTCGTCCTCCAGTGGCGGCTCCTCCTCCTGCGGGAGGCAGCCCGTCGCGGCGAAGCAGCGCAGCCGGAGCGTGTCCCCGGTGACCGACAGGTGGAGGAAGCTCTTGAAGAAGGGCGGGGTGTCCCAGTCGGACAGTTCGGAGATGTACCGGTGGAATACCCGCCCCACCGGCAGGCGGAACGGCATCGGCCAGCCGCCGAGCAGCCGGGCCGCCCACTTCACCCGCGTGCCGATCGGCGCCCCCGGCGTGGGCCGGGGCGGGGTGTTGCCGATCTGCCGCGACATCAGGGCCAGCCCCTCCTCGGGGGTGATGTAGAGGCCGCGCAGCCGCAGCCTCCTGCTGTAGAGCAGGCTGTAGAAGGACAGCGAGTCGCCGCGCAGCGGATAGCACTTGAAGTCGTCCTCGTGGACGCCGCCGGCGTCCACCCGGGAGATGGTGTGCGTGGCGTGCATGAACGCCCCGCCGCCTCCGGACACGACGTACTGGATGAGCCGCCCCTCCGCCCGGACCGGGTAGCGCTGGTAGTTGTGCACGTCGCCGCCGATGGCCGCGACGTAGTTGTGCGCGGGGTCGCGGACCACGTCGTCCACCGTGCCGCCGCCCTCGATCTCGCACGGGTGGTAGGCGTTGTTGACGTAGATCGGCTTGCCGGTGATCAGGACCTTGGGCCGGGGGTCTGCGGAGACCCGGCGCAGCCACTCCCCCTGCTCGCGGTCGAGGGTGCCCTTGATCCCGGTGTCGATGCCGACGAGCAGCAGGCGGCCGGTGTCGATCACCCAGTACGGCCCCGGCAGCGCCGGGCCCGGGTTGGGCCGCATCTTCCTGGCCTCGGCGAGGGCGTCCTCGTCGATCGTCTCCGGCTTCTTCCACAGCAGCCCGCGCAGCCCGTCGGGCGACAGCCGGAAACCACGCTGTTCCGCCGACAGGGGGTGGGCGTCGCAGAAGACCCGCATGAAGCCGCCGAGCCCGTCGTACCAGTCGTGGTTGCCGGGCACGGCGAAGATCGGGGCCGGGTAGTCCTTGTAGGGCCGGAAGAACTTGTCGCCGTACTCGTTGCCCGACCCGGTCGGGTAGATCACGTCGCTCGCGATGACGGCGAACGAGGTGTCCGCGCCGAGCTTGAGCAGCCCGGGCACCACCGCGTACTGCGAGGCGTCGCCCTCGCCGGTGTCGCCGAGCACGAGGAACGAGAACTCCTCCCCCAGGTCGAGCCTGACGCGGAAGTCCGGGTCGGCGCCGCGGTCGCGCTGGGCCGCCACCCAGCGGCGGCGCACCTGCGGCGAGGGGTCGCCGAACAACTGGGCGAGGACCTCGTTGCGGGACCGCCACAGGGTCGCGGGGTTCAGCCAGGTGAAGGAGTTCCGGTTGGGCCGCAGCGCGTCGAACGTGCCGATCTGCGGGCAGTCCCAGCCCGCTCCGGCCTGCGAGACCCGTGACGAGACCTGCTTCCCCCGCGCGGCGGCCGCGCCCACATCGACCATGGGAACAATCTTGACGTTTCTACGGGATCAGCACACCCGGGTTGAGGATCCCGGCGGGATCGAGCCGTTCCTTGATCCCCCGCAGGATCTCGCCGCCCAGGTCGCCGATCTCCGCGGCGTACGCCTCGCGGTGGTCGCGGCCGACGCCGTGGTGGTGCGAGATCGTGCCGCCCGCCCGCACGATCGCCTCGTTCGCCGCGCGCTTGGCCGCCGCCCACTGCCCGAGCGGGTCGCCGGTCTGCGCGGTCACCACGGTGAAGTACAGCGAGGCCCCGGTGGCGTAGACGTGGGAGATGTGGCACATGACCAGCGGCGCACCCAGCGGCGAGTTCAGCGCGCCGAGCAGGGCCAGCCGTACGGCGTCGTACAGGCGCGGCAGGTTCGACCAGAAGCACGCGGTCTCCAGCGTCTCCACCGTCGCCCCCGCGGCCAGCAGGGAGTCGCGCAGGTAGGGGGCGGAGAACCGGCCCTGCGCCCACTTGTCCCCCGGCTCCGACCCCAGGTGCACGCCGCCCGCCTCGACCAGCGCGGCGGCGGCCAGGTCCCGCCGGTGGGCCACGTCGCCAGGGGAGCCCTCGAAGCCCGCCACCAGCAGGCAGCCGGAGTCGCGCCCGGCCGCGCCGAGGTCGGTGGGCTTCGCCAGCCCGACCATGGTCTCGGTCTCGTCCGACAGCCTCAGCACCGTGGGCGGCGGGCCCTCCTGCTGCGCGAGCCGCCGCAGGGCGGCCGTGCCCTCGGCGAAGGTCGCGAACCGCCAGCCCTCGTACGTCCTGACGGCCGGGGCCCGGCGGACGCGCAGCCGCAGCGAGGTGATCACCCCGAAGGCGCCCTCCGAGCCCAGGAACACCTGGCGCAGGTCGGGCCCGGCGGCCGACCTGGGCGCACGGCCGATCTCCAGGGTGCCCCGGGGCGTCGCCACGGTCATGCCGGCGACCATGTCGTCGAACCTGCCGTACCCGGCCGAGGCCTGCCCGCTGGACCGGGCCGCCGCGAACCCGCCCAGCGTCGCGTACTCGTACGACTGGGGGAAGTGCCCGAGCGTCAGCCCGTGCGCGGCGAGGAGCTGCTCGGCCTGCGGCGCGCGCAGGCCCGGCTCCAGCTCGGCGACCATGGACACGGGGTCGACGGAGACGAGCCGGTTGAGCCGGGCCAGGTCGAGCGCGACCACGCCCGTGAAGCCCCCCTCGGAGCCACACCGCGCCGCCACGAGGCCGCCGACCACCGAGGTGCCCCCGCCGAACGGCACCACGGCCACCCGCCGCTCCGCGCACAGGCGCAGCACGGCGGCCACCTCGTCGTGCGAGTCAGGGAGCACGACGGCGTCGGGCGCGTCCGAGGCGTCCCCCGCGCGCATGAGCAGCAGGTCGGGGGTGGACTTGCCCCGGGTGTGGCGGATGCGGGCGTCGTCGTCGGCCCGCACGTGCTCGTCCCCCCACGATCGCGGCCAGCTCGGCCAGGACGGGCGGCGGCAGCGCCACCGGCGGCAGCCGCACCTCGCCGAACGTCGCCGCCGGTGTGGCGGGCGCCCGGACGCCGAGGAGTTCCGCCAGCAGGTCGCGCACCGGCGCGGGCAGCTCTGCGGCCTTGGCGGGATCGCCCCAGCCCGACCAGAGCATGGGTTCCGCCGGAGTGAGAGGGGTTTCCATAGCCGTCGCGCCTCCAGGTAGGTTACTCAAGAGTAATGCGGAAGTAGTGGAGGGGACATGAACTCCTCACTGAACGCGGCCAGGCGCCGGTGGGACCTCGACGAGGCGCGTACGGACGTCGTGGACGTCCTCGTGGTCGGCCTGGGGGCGACGGGGGCCGGAGCCGCGCTCGACGCCGCCTCACGCGGCCTGTCGGTGGCCGCCGTGGACGCCCACGACCTGGCGTTCGGCACCTCCCGGTGGAGCTCGAAGCTCATCCACGGCGGGCTGCGCTACCTGGCGAGCGGACAGGTCGGCGTGGCGTGGGAGAGCGCGGTGGAGCGCGACGCCCTGCTGCGCTTCACGGCGCCCCATCTCGTCGCCGCCCATCCGTACCTGCTGCCGCTGACGCCGGACGTCCCCCGGGGGCAGGCCGCGACCCTCATGACCGGCTACCGCCTGGGCGACGCGCTGCGGGCCGCCGCGGGCACGCCGCGGCGCCTGCTGCCCGGCCCCTCCCGGCTCGCGGCGGACCGGGCGCTCGCGCTCGCCCCGTCGCTGCGCGCGGACGGCCTGCGCGGGGCGCTGCTGTCGTGGGACGGGCGGGTGGTGGACGACGCCCGCCTGGTCGTGGCGCTGGCGCGTACGGCCGCCGCCCACGGCGCGCGGATCCTCACCCGGTGCCGGGCGCTGGCGCTCGCCGGGGACGGCGCCCGGGTGCGCGACGAGCTGACCGGCGACGAGTTCGACATCCGGGCCGCGCGGTGATCAACGCGACCGGGCGTGTGGGCCGGGGAGCTGACGCCGTCGGTGGCGCTGCGTCCTTCGCGGGGCACGCACCTCGTCCTGCGCCCCGGCGCCCTCGGCGCGCTGCGCGCGGGGCTGCACGTGCCGATGCCCGGCGAGCGCGCCCGCTTCGCGCTGGTGCTCCCCCAGGCCGACGGCCGGGTCTACGCCGGGCTGACCGACGAGCCGCTCGACGGCCCGGTCCCGGACGTCCCCGAGGCTCCCGAAAGCGACGTCGCGTTCCTGCTCGAACTCGTCGGGACGGTGCTGGAGCGGCCGCTGTCCCGCGCGGACGTCGCCGGCGCCTTCGCCGGGCTGCGGCCCCTGGTCGGCACGGCGGACGCGGTCGGCACGGTCGGCGCACCGGCCTCCCCCGACGGCCGGACGGCCGACCTGTCCCGCCGCCACGCCGTGCTGCGCTCGCCGGACGGCGTCGTGACGGTCGTGGGCGGGAAGCTCACCACGTATCGGCGGATGGCCGAGGACGCCGTCGACGCCGCCTGCCCCCACGCCCGCCCGAGCCGTACGGCGCGGCTGCCCCTCGTCGGGGCCGGGCCGGTGCGGCCGGGCACGCCCGGGCGGCTGGCCCGCAGGTACGGCTCGGAGGCCTGGGCGGTGCGCGACCTGATGCGCCGGGATCCGGCCCTGGCAGAACCGGTGGCGCTGGGGATCACCCGGGCCGAACTGGTGTGGGCCGTGCGCCACGAGGGCGCCCTGGACGCCGGCGACCTGCTGGACCGGCGGACCAGGATCGGCCTGGTGCCCGAGGACCGGGCGGCGGCCCTCCCCGCTGCCGAGGCCGCCCTGGCCTACACCTGACCCGCGCCCGTTCTCCTCCCGACCCCGCCCGCCCCCTTCCCGACCCGCAGCCCTCGCCGCGGGACGCATGCACGGGCATTGTGCGGACATTAACGTCGATTTACGGCCCCGCTCCCGCGACCTCTGGCTCGATTGGATAAGGTTAGTCTTACCTAAGAAACACGAGTGAAGGACGGGGACCGGATGGCCAACGGGTGCGAGCACCCCGCCGCCTGCCACACGGGGGAGGCGCCGATCCTGGCGAGCGCGACCAAGAAGGGCCGGTTCTGGCTGCTCATCGAGCACGCGGGGCCCTGGGCCGCGGAGCTGGAGGAGTGCCGGCTGCCCGACGACGTCCACCGGCTGATCTCCCGCGCCAGGGCTCTTGACATCCGGCCGCAACTGATCCGCCGGCCCGGCCGCCGCGAGACCCTCTCGGGCCCCCTGCACGTCTACGTGGCCGCGTCCGCGGTGGACGATCCGTGGCTCGCCGAGGGCTTCGTGGAGCGCCCCGACGATCTTGACCTGGGCGCTCTCGTGCACGGAGTGGTTCCGGAGTCCTGCATACTGGTGAGCGAGCCGATGTACCTGGTCTGCACGCACGGCCGGCACAACGCGTGCTGTGCGCGTCTGGGGCTCCCGCTGGCGCGGTCCCTCGACGAGAACCTGCCCGGCGAAGTGTGGGAAACCACACATGTCGGCGGCGATCGATACGCCGCCAACCTCGTATGCTTGCCACACGGGCTTTACTACGGCAGCATGTCTCAGGCTGCTGCGATCGCGGCGGCAAACGCGTACCGGCACGGCGAGGTCGTCCTCGACCGTTTCCGGGGACGCGCGGGTATCCCTGAGCCACTGCAGGCCGCCGAGCACTTCGTCCGGGCGCAAACCGGCGAGCTCTCGGTCGGCGGGGTGGCCGTGGAATCCTCCCGGTCGGTTGACGACACCACGATCTGCGTCGTGCGGCGCACGACGGAGCGTGGGACGTCGCGGTTTCGGGTCGTGGTCGAACCCACGGTGTTCACGGCACCGTGCGGGATGACCTGCGCCGACGGAATCCCGACCTACAGGTTGGCCGAGCTGAGCGAGCTCACGCCGGTATTGACCTGAGGGCTCCTCCCCGGAGCCGGGAACACCACGGCCTATCCCGGCGTTGGCACAAGGGACGCCACAAGCGTCCAATGCGGCACAAACACTGAAATACCTCTCACCAAAGGTGGTTTCTCATGTCTCAGGTACGTCGGCAGCTCGCCCGCCCGCGCCCCAGCTGGGGTTGGCAGGATGATGCCGCGTGCCGGGGAGAGGACCTGGTGCTGTTCTTCGGTCCTGACGGCGAGCGTCAGCCCGAGCGCGACATCCGGGAGCGCAAGGCCAAGGCCATCTGCGCTCAGTGTCCTGTGCGAGCGGAGTGCCTCGACTACGCGCTCTCCCGTCCGGAGAAGTACGGCACGTGGGGCGGCCTCAACGAGGACGAGCGCGCGTCCGAGCGTCGCCGTCGCATGCGCCGCGCCGCCAGCGCCGGCATCAGCGCCGTCGCCTGAGCGTTTCCCCCTTCCCCGACACGCGTCACCGCTGGGCGCTTCGCGTCCCGTCCCCCGATCCTCCGGGCGACGGCGCACGCGGAGCGCCCTTCAGGTGTCATCCGTCCCTCCACATCCCGCCCCGGCCAGCAGGCCCAGCACGTCGTCATCGGTGAGCTGGTCGAACCGCCGATACCACTGGCCCACCGCGCGGAAGTTCTCCGGCGTGGCCGGCACGACGACCTCGTCCGCCTCGCCCCGCATCGCCTCCACCGTCTCCGGAGCGGCGACCGGCACCGCGAGCGTCACCCGGCCCCGCCCCGCCTGGATCGTCCGTACGGCCCGCAGCGCCGCGCGCGCCGTCCCTCCGGTCGCCAGGCCGTCGTCCACCACGATCACGTCGCGGCCGCGCAGCTCCGGCAGCGGCCGATCTCCCCCGGTAGACCCGCACCCGCCTGGCCAGCTCACCCCGCTCGCTGCCGGTCACCTCCGCCACGTCCTCCGGCTCCAGGCCGAGCCGGTCGAGCATCTCGGAGTCGAACACGGGCCGCCCGCCCTCCGCGATCGCGCCGACCCCGAGCTCGGGCCGGGCCGGATGCCCGATCTTCCGGGTCACCAGCACATCGAGCGGGGCGCGCAGCCGCTCCGCGATCGGCGCGGCCACCGCCACGCCGCCGCGCGGCAGGGCGAGCACCACCGGATCCCGCGGGCTCATGTCCCACAGGACCTCGGCGAGCAGCGCCCCCGCCTCGGCGCGGTCGGCGTACGGCAGCCGCACCCGCATCGTCTTCACGCCCCGGTCATACCCGCCCGGGACGGGAGGCACCCGGCGCTACGGGCGGCTCATGCCCCTCATCTGCTTGTGGATCGTCTTCCACTTGCGGGTCTCCTCAGCACGCAGCCTGGCGTCGGTGCGGCGGGCCATCCAGGCGGCCTCGCGCTGGAGCCTGTTCCAGCTCTCCAGCCGCCGCTCCGGCAGCTCGCCCGACTCGACCGCCGCCAGCACCGCGCAGCCCGGCTCCTCCCGGTGCCGGCAGTCGGAGAACCGGCAGCTCCCGGCCAGCTCCTCGATGTCGGAGAAGACCAGGTCCACGCCCTCGCTCATCTCGTACAGGCCCACCCGGCGGATGCCGGGGGTGTCGATGACGAGCCCGCCACCGGGCAGCGGGATGAGCTGCCGGTGGACGGTGGTGTGCCTGCCCCGCCCGTCGGCGGCCCTGACCTGCTGGGTCTCCATGACCTCCGCGCCGGCGAGGGCGTTGACGAGCGTGGACTTGCCCGCGCCCGACGGGCCGAGGACCACCGCGGTCCCGGAGGGACCGAGATGGGCGCGCACCAGGTCGACGCCGTCGCCGGTGAGCGAGCAGACCGGGTGGACGTCGACGCCCGGCGCCGCCGCCGCGACGTCGGCGAGGAGATCGTCCAGCCCCTGATCGAAGAGGTCGGCCTTGGTGACGAGCACGACCGGCCGGGCGCCGCTCTCCCAGGCGAGCGCCACGAGGCGCTCGATCCTGCCGAGATCCGCGAAATCCGTGGCGTGCATGGACGGCTCGGCCACGAAGACCACGTCGACGTTGGCGGCCAGGACCTGGCCCTGGCCGTCGCCCGACAGCCCTCCGCGCGAGTCGCGGCTCACCCCGCCCCGGACGAAGGCCGTACGGCGGGGCAGCACCTCGGCCAGCTCGTAGCGGCCCTCACTGAGCCGGGTGAGCGCGACCCAGTCGCCCACGCACGGAAGCGCGAGCGGGTCTGCCGCCGCGGCCCTGCGTACCCGGGCGCCGAACCGCGCCTGGTGGGTTCCGTCGGCGGCGATGACCTCGGCGGCGCCCCGGTCGACCCGCGCCACGCGCGCGGGAACGGCGCCGCCGGGCAGGTCGGGGAGCTGCTCCGCGAGCCCGTCGTGCCAGCCGAGAAGAGAAAGATCGTTGAACACTGCTGGTGAACACCCTTCGGAAACCGGGTGTCCCAGCGAGAGAGACTAGGCGGACACCCGGGAGTTGACGGACGGCATGGTCGTCAGAAAGACCCGCATAGTCCTCACCTCCCTGGTCCTGGCCGCCCGGTGGCGGCGACGGGAGAACGCTAGCAGCACCCCCGCGGCCCCGCGCAACCGAATAAATCCACCCTCGTCCGCGCCGTGCGGAATCACAGGTGACACGACGACGGCTCCCCGCGACCTCGTGAGGCCGCGGGGAGCGTCGCTCGTCGCTTCCGGAGATCAGGACAGGCCGGGCGCGGGAAACCGGCTCGTCAGCTCGGTGACCTCGCCGTGCACCCGGGCGATCACGTCCTCCGCGTCGCCCTTGGCCACGGCGGTGACGACCTCGTCCATCCACGCGGCGATCTGGCGCATCTCGGCCTCGCCCATCCCGCGCGAGGTGACCGACGGCGTGCCGATGCGGATGCCCGACGGGTCGAACGGCTTGCGCGGGTCGAAGGGCACGGTGTTGTAGTTGGTCTCCAGGCCCGCCCGGTCGAGGGCCTGCGCCGCCGGCTTGCCCCCGACGCCCTTGGACGTGAGGTCCATCAGGATCAGGTGGTTGTCGGTGCCGCCGGAGACCAGGTCGAACCCGCGGGCGAGCAGCTCGTCGGCGAGCGCCTGGGCGTTCTTCACGATCTGCGCGGCGTAGGTCCTGAACTCCGGCTGGGCGGCCTCGTGCAGGGCGACGGCGATGGCGGCGGTGGTGTGGTTGTGCGGGCCGCCCTGCAGTCCGGGGAACACGGCCTTGTCGAGCGCCTTGCCGACCTCTTCGGAGTTCGCCATGAGCATCGCGCCGCGCGGGCCGCGCAGGGTCTTGTGGGTGGTCGTGGAGATCACGTCCGCGTGCCCGACCGGCGAGGGGTGGGCGCCGCCGGCGACGAGGCCCGCGATGTGGGCGATGTCGGCCGCCAGCACCGCGCCGACCTCCTTGGCGATCTCGGCGAAGGCCGGGAAGTCGATCGTGCGCGGGATCGCGGTGCCGCCACAGAAGATCAGCTTGGGCCGGTGCTCCAACGCCAGCGCGCGCACCTCGTCCATGTCGATGCGGCCGGTGTCGCGGCGCACGCCGTACCGGACCGAGTTGAACCACTTGCCGGTGGCGGACACCGACCAGCCGTGGGTGAGGTGGCCGCGAACGGCAGGCCCATGCCGAGCACGGTGTCGCCGGGGTTCAGGAACGCCAGGTAGATCGCGAGGTTGGCGGGCGAGCCGGAGTAGGGCTGGACGTTGGCGTGGCTCACGCCGAAGACCGACTTGGCCCGCTCGATCGCCAGCGTCTCGATCTTGTCGATGACCTGCTGGCCCTCGTAGTAGCGCTTGCCCGGGTAGCCCTCGGAGTACTTGTTGGTGAGAACGGTCCCGGTCGCCTCCAGGACGGCCCTGGACACGTAGTTCTCGGACGCGATCAGCTTGACGGTGTCGGCCTGCCGCCGTTCCTCCGCCCTGATCAGTTCGGCGATCTCGGGATCGACGGCGTTCAGCGAGTTCTCAGCCATGGCGCCTTCCTTCTCCACGTCGACGGCGGCGGCGACCCAGGCGCACGGCCTCCGCGAATTCGCTCCCCGGTGGTGCCCCACCTAGTGACGCGCCACAGGAGCACGTCAGCGCCAGTCGCGACGTCCCCACTTTATCGGAGCGGGACGACCCCCTCATTCCGGCGAGACGGGCAGCCCGGCGAAGAGCCCGAACCCGGGAGCGTCGAAACCGATCTCCTCCAGGCCCTCCGGCACATTCGTGTACGTCGCGTAGAGAGGAAGCACGTCACCCGGGTGGAAGAACTGGGTCGGGAGCGCGCTGCACAGGCAGCCGCCGTCCTTGCTCGCGGGCATGAACTTGGATCCGCTCGGCGGATCCACGAGGGCGGCGCCCGACATCTCAGCGCCGAACAGATCCCTCGGCCACCACCGGTTCCCATCCTTCAGGGTGACCGTCAGCTGCACGCTCACGGAGGTCCCCCGCCGCCGCACCGCGTCGATGGCCACGTGGAGCGAGGAACCGTTGAACGTGACGTCCCGGGTCGCCAGCGGGCCCTTCTGCGGTGTCGACCCGCCAAAGGGGCGCAGCGCCAGGACCAGGACCGCGGCGGCCACTACGAGCGCCCCACCCGCCGCCGCGACCGGCACCCACCGGCGGCCACGGCGCCCGCCCGTTCGGCCCGCCCCGGCCTCGTCCGGTGCCGTCCCGCCCGATCCGTCCGCGCCGTCCGGCGCCGTGCCCACGCGGCGGGTCGGCTCGGCGGGGGTCGCCCAGATGTCGCTGACGATCCTCGTGGCGGCCTCGACCGCCACCTCCTCCCGGCCGAGCAGCCGGTCGAGGAGCCGCTGGGCGCTCGGCCGCCGGGCCGGGTCCTTGTCCAGCGCCTGCTCGACCAGGGCCCGCAGGCGCTCGTCCATCCCCGTCAGGTACGGCACGTGGTGGGCGACCCGGTAGAGGACCTCCGGGGCCGGGCCACTGCCGAACGGCGGCCTGCCGGTGGCGGCGTACGCGACCACGCAGCCCCAGGCGAAGACGTCGGCCGCGGAGGTCACCGGCTCCCCCCGCGCCTGCTCGGGCGACATGTAACTGGGCGTCCCGATCACGGTGCCGGTCCGCTCGGCGAGCGTGTCGGCGAGGTGGGCCACGCCGAAGTCGATCACTCGAGGGCCGAGGGGCGAGAGCAGGATGTTGGACGGCTTGAGGTCGCGGTGCACGATCCCCGCCTCGTGGATGGCCGCGAGGGCCGTCGCGACGCCGACGGCGAGCGCGTCGAGGTTCGAGCCGGACAGCGGGCCCTGCGCGTCGATCACCGACGACAGGTCGGGACCGTCGACGTACTCGGTGACGAGATAGTGCCGGTCGCCGTCCCGCCCGACGTCGAGGAGCGGCGCGGTGCAGAACCTGGCGACGCGCTTGGCGGCCTCCGCCTCCTTGCGGAACCGGGCCCGGAACTCCTCCTGGGCGGCCAGCTCCGGCCGCATGACCTTGAGCGCCACCTGGCGGCCGGCCGGATCGCGGGCAAGATAGACGATGCCCATCCCGCCCTCCCCCAGGCGGCGTACGGGGACGTAGGGACCGATCGTGCGCCGATGGGTCGTGGTGGGGTCAGCGGCGGAAGGCTGTGCGTCCATCGACGCCATCCTTTCACCGCTACCGGGATGGATCAGTCCTTACCGGACTTGCGGTGATGGTGCTCGTGCCGGGTGGCGCCGCCCAGCGGCCACAGCCGGTCCACCTCCGCGTTCAGCGTCGCCCCGATGAGCACGGCCAGCGCGGTGATGTAGAGCCACAGCAGCACGGCGATCGGCGCCGCGAGCGAGCCGTAGATCGACAGCGGGGTGAACCAGGCCGCCAGCACCTCGCGCAGGAACGCGGCGCACACGATCCAGATCACCAGCGCCAGCACGGCCCCCGGAACCTCGCGCCACCAGCGCGTGCGATGCGGCACGCTCACGTGGTAGAGCAGCGTGAGCATCAGCACCGAGCCGATCACGAGCACGGGCCAGTAGAGGATCGTCACGAGCACGGCGTACCTGGGCAGGGCGGTGGACATCAGGGTGGGCCCGATGACCAGGATCGGCATGACGACCAGCCCGATCAGCAGCGCGGCGAGATACAGGCCGAACGACAGGACCCGGGTGCGGATGATCCCCCGGGTCTCCCCCAAGCCGTACGCGATGGATATCAGGTCCACGTAGACGAACAGGGCCCGCGAGCCCGACCACAGCGACAGCAGGAAGCCGACGGAGATCAGCGAGACCTGGCCGCCGCTCAGCACGTCGGCGAGCAGCGGCTTGACGACCCGCTGGACGGTGTTGTCGGTGAACAGCAGCTCGGACTGGTTCACGACCCAGCGCCTGATCTCGCCGATGGCGGCCGGGCCGAGCAGCCCGCTCAGGTGGCCCATGACGCCGAGCAGCCCGAGCACGAACGGCGGCAGCGACAGCAGCGCGAAGAACGCCGCCTCGCCCGCGAGGCCGGTCACCCGGTAGTTGACGCCCGCCATCGTGGTCGCCTTGACCAGGGCCCAGACGTTCGTCTCGCGCAGCCAGGTGACGCGCGCGCGGGCCAGCGCCATACCCTTGCGCGTGAGGCGCCGCGGCCTGCGCGACGGCGCGTCCGTGGAGGTCATGGCACCCAACCGGTCATGAGAACTGCGCTCTACCCGCTGCCGCGGCGGTTAGTACGTGACCTGCGGGCGGATTGTTCGCCGCCAAGGATAGGGGTCCCGGCGTCCTGCTCGCGAGAACCCCTCACGATCCGTTGCACGCGTACCCGTGCCATCTGTCCGTGACAGAGGGTTAACAATGGAAGCATGATCTGCCCAGCGTGCAGGGAGCACAGGCACGAGGAGTGCCGCGGCGGATCCTGGTGCGACTGCCAGCATCAGGAGCCGTCCGAGAGGGAGCACGAGGTCGAGCCGCCGGAGAACTGGGTCCGCAAGGGCTGACGACCCCGCGTCACATTGCCGTCACAATCCCGCATCCTGGACACGAACTTGGACATCCAGGATCTCAGAGGTATCGTTTGGGACATGCCAGCGGACCCGTTGCTCGTCGTGCGACGCCACGTCGATCTCCTGCGTGTCCGTAGCGCGATCTGTATCGACGCCGGCTGACCGTCGCCCTCCGCTGATCCATCCCGGGCGTTCGGCCAGGCGTCTTTTTCGTATGCCCTCACACTCGACGGCGAGGTGAGAGGCCGCCTGCGCCGACGTCCGCCGAAACCCGATCTCAGACCGAGCCTCGGAGAAGGACGTGTGCCCATGAGCACCCCGGCCCGCCCGGCGAACCGCCACCACAAGCGCCCGCGCGGCGAAGGTCAGTGGGCTCTCGGTTACCGTGAGCCGCTGAACAAGAACGAGGAGAACAAGAAGGCCGATGACGGGCTGAACGTCCGCCAGCGGATCATCGACGTCTACTCCAAGCGCGGCTTCGACTCCATCGACCCCGCCGACCTGCGCGGCCGTTTCCGCTGGTTCGGCCTGTACACCCAGCGCAAGCCCGGCATCGACGGCGGCAAGACCGCGATCCTGGAGCCCGAGGAGCTGGACGACCGCTACTTCATGCTGCGCGTCCGCATCGACGGCGGCCGGCTCAGCCTTGAGCAGCTCCGGGTGATCGCCGACATCTCCAACGAGTACGCCAGGGGCACCGCCGACGTCACCGACCGCCAGAACATCCAGCTCCACTGGATCGCGATCGAGTCCGTCCCGGACATCTGGCGGCGGCTGGAGGCGGTCGGCCTGTCGACCACCGAGGCGTGCGGCGACACCCCTCGTGTCATTCTCGGCTGCCCTCTGGCCGGGATCGACGCCGACGAGGTGATCGACGGCACGGAACAGATCCGCGAGATCTACGACCGGTACATCGGGGACAAGGCGTTCTCGAACCTGCCGCGCAAGTTCAAGACCGCGGTCAGCGGCTGCCCGGCCCACTGCACGGTCCATGAGATCAACGACGTCGCGTTCGTCGGCGTGGTGAACGAGCAGGGCGAGCGCGGCTTCGACGTCTGGGTGGGCGGCGGCCTGTCGACCAACCCGATGTTCGCCAAGCGGCTCGGCGCGTTCGTCCGGCCCGAGCAGGTCCACGAGGTGTGGGCCGGGGTCGCGGGGATCTTCCGCGACTACGGCTACCGCCGCCTGCGGCACCGGGCCCGGATCAAGTTCCTCGTCAACGACTGGGGCGCGGAGAAGTTCCGCCAGGTCCTCGAGACCGAGTACCTCAAGTACGCCCTGCCGGACGGCCCGGCCCCGCAGACGCCGCGCAGCGGCCGACGCGACCACGTGGGCGTCCACCCGCAGCGGGACGGCAACTTCTACGTCGGCTTCGCCCCCCGGGTGGGCCGGCTGGACGGCGACACCCTGCACCGCATCGCCGACATCGCCGAGCGGCACGGGTCCGCCCGGGTCCACACGACGGTCGAGCAGAAGATGGTCATCCTCGACGTCGCCCCGGACCAGGTGGAGTCGCTCGTGTCGGAGCTTGAGGCGGCCGACCTCCAGGTCAACCCGTCCACCTTCCGCCGCCAGACGATGGCCTGCACCGGCATCGAGTACTGCAAGCTCGCGATCGTCGAGACCAAGGCGACCGCGTCGGCACTGATCGACGAGCTGGAGCGGCGCCTGCCGGACTTCGCCGAGCCGCTGACCATCAACGTCAACGGCTGCCCCAACTCCTGCGCCCGCATCCAGGTCGCCGACATCGGCCTGAAGGGCCAGCTCGTGGTCAACGACAAGGGCGAGCAGGTCGAGGGCTACCAGGTCCACCTGGGCGGCTCGGTCGGGCTCAACCCGAGCTTCGGCCGGAAGGTCCGCGGGCTCAAGGCCACGGCCGAGGAGCTGCCCGACTACGTGGAGCGGGTCGTGCGCAACTTCGAGAAGCAGAAGAACGACGGCGAGACCTTCGCCGAGTGGGTCCAGCGCGCCGACGAGGCCGACCTCAAGTGAGCGAGCGGGCGGCGCCGTTCTACTGCCCGTACTGCGGCGAGGAGGACCTGGAGCCCTACGTGACCGAGGAGGAGAGCCACGGATGGTACTGCAGGTCCTGTGCCCGTGCCTTCCGGGTGAAATTCCTCGGCCTCGGCGTGCGTTCGTGATCCCTGAAGGCTTTTCATCCAATCATCCGATGAACCAATGAACGACGTGTGAGGAGTAGCGATGTCGGTGGCGGAGATAGAGGCAGGGCTGGAGCGACAGCGGGTGACGCTGGACCTTCAGGGCATCGTGGAGTCCGCGGCGCGCTTCCTTGAGGACGCGCCCGCCCGGGAGATCATCCGGTGGGCCGCGGCCACCTTCGGCGACCGTCTCTGTCTCACCTCGTCGATGAGCGACGCCCTGCTGATCGACCTGGTCAGCAGGGTCAAGCCCGGCGTCGACGTGCTGTTCATCGACACCGGCTACCACTTCGCCGAGACCATCGGCACGCGGGACGCGGTCGAGGCGGTCTACCAGGTCAACGTGATCAACGTGAAGCCGTCCAGGACCGTCGAGGAGCAGGACCGCGACCTGGGGCCGCGCCTGTACGGGCGCAACCCCGACCTGTGCTGCTACCTGCGCAAGGTCGAGCCGCTCAACCGGGCGCTCGAGCCGTACCTCGCCTGGGTGTCGGGCATCCGCCGTGACGAGTCGCCCACCAGGGCGAACACCAAGGTCGTGGAGTGGGACGCCAAGCGGCAGATGGTGAAGATCAACCCCATCGCCCGGTGGACCCAGGAGGACGTCGACAACTACATCGCCGACAACGGCGTCCTGATCAACCCGCTGCACTACGACGACTACCCCTCGATCGGCTGCGCGCCCTGCACCCGCCGGGTGGCGCCGGGCGAGGACCCGCGCAGCGGCCGCTGGGCCGGCCTCGGCAAGATCGAATGCGGTATCCATCTGTGACGACCGTCCCGCACGCAGGCGCGCCGCTGGTCGCGGTGGCGCACGGGTCCCGCGACCCGCGCGCCGCCGCGACCGTGGAGGCGCTGCTCGACGGCGTACGGCGGGCGCGGCCCGGCCTGGACGTCCGTGCCGCCTATCTCGACCACGCCACGCCGTCGCTGCCGCAGGCGCTGTCGGGGCTGGACGAGGCCGTCGTGCTCCCCCTGCTGCTCACCGCCGCCTATCACAGCCGGGTGGACATCCCGGCGGCGCTGCGGGAGGCGGGCCGGCCGCACGCCGCTGCTGCGGGCCGTCTGCGGCCCCACGCTCGGCCCGCACCCGCTGCTCGTCCGGGCCCTCGAACGCCGCCTCGCCGAGGCCGGCGTGGAGATCGGCGACCCGGATACGGCCGTGGTGCTCGTCTCGGCCGGGTCCAGCGACCTCCGGGCGAACGCGACGATCGCCGCCGTCGCCCGCGAGTGGGCACGCACCCGCCCCTGGTGGTCGGTCACCGCCGCCTACGCCTCGGCCGCCGCGCCCACGCCCCGGGACGAGGTCGTACGGCTGACGCGCGCGGGCGCCCCGAAGGTCGTGGTGGCGCCTTACCTGCTGGCCCCCGGCTACTTCGCCGACGCCGTGGAGCGCGACACCCTGGAGGCCGGGGCGCACGCCGTGGCAGGCGTCCTCGGCCCCGCCCCCGAACTGGTCGCTCTCCTGCTCGAACGCCACGCCCAGGCCGTACGCGCCGCCTCCGCGGGCCGCGTGACCTACTCGGCGGGAGACGACGGCCGGTCACAGGCCGACGAAAGGATCTCCTGCCCGTTCGGCTTGCGGATCACGATGTCCCTGTCACAGTTGATGGGCGTCGGCGCCACGGCCAGCACCCACGCCTCCCGGATCGTCACCCTGGCGCGGGTGCGGTACTCGCCGGTCTCGCCGACGACCCGCTCGGCCTCCTGCTCGCCGAGCGCGGGAATCGGCGCACCCGGGTCGCGGTCCGCCGCCACCCGCTGGACCGGCACCAGCGCGACGTCCACCTCGTTGGGTCCCTTCAGATCCCTGCCGGACTCGTCGATCCACGAGATCAGGTGATCGACCTGGTCGCTCTGGACGCCGCAGACGCCCTGCGTCTCCAGCCGGCCGTTCAGCCAGACGAACACGTACGACGGCTCGCGGCAGTCGACCTGCACGTTCACCGACTCGCTGATGCTCGTGTAGGGAAACCGCAGGACGCGCCCGCCCGTCTCGATCTCCTTCTGGAGGAACACCCGCTGCCCCGCGAGGTACGACACCCCCGGGGTCAGCGAAGGGCCGGCCATGGCGGCTGCGGTCCCCGGGCCGTCGTCGGGTGCGATCGTGACCGTACGCGGCGCGGTCGCCACCATCACCGCGGCGGCCAGGCCGGCGGCCAGCACCGCCCCCGCGGCGCCGCGACGGCGCCGGATGCGCCGCACCCGCCGGTCGACGTCGGCCAGGGTGACGCCGGCGCCGTTCACTACGGAGGCGTCCCGGGCGAGCAGGTCACGCAGATCGTCGTCGGTCATCGTCATGTCAGCCCTCCAGGCTCATCGCGGAGCGGGCGGCGGAATCGACGCGCAGCCTGGCCAGGGCCCTGCTCGCCTGGCTCCGCACGGTGGCGACCGAGCAGCCGAGGATCTCCGCGATCTGGGCGTCACCCAGGTCGGCGAAGTAACGCAGCACGATCACGGCACGCTGTTTCGGCGGCAGGCAGGTGAGGGCCTGCCGTACGGCCTCGCGGGAGCCGAGCAGATCGGCGGAGTCGCCGACGGCCGGTTCCGGCAGCACGTCGGTCGGCTGCTCGCCCCGCCAGCGCCTGCGCCACCAGGAGGCGTGGGTGTTGGCCAGGATGCGGTAGACGTACGGGTCGGGGTTCTCGCCGACCCTGCGCCAGGCCAGCCACGCCTTGGCCAGCGCCGTCTGGAGCAGGTCCTCGGCGGTGGCCCAGTCGCGGCAGAGCAGGTAGGCCGTCCGCAGCAGTCGGTCCGAGCGCTGCTCCACGTAGCGCTCGAAGTCGGCCCGGTCGCGCATGTGCGGCCCCCAGGTTCTCGGTGATCCCTCGATGAACGGTCACCGATGACTACGCCCTGGGAGCGTCCCTCCGTTGCCTCGCACGGCCATCCGGTTCAGGACGGGGTGGTGCGGGCCGGATCGGTACGGCTGGGATCAGTGCAGGCCGTGGTGGCGGCGGTCCGGGACCTCGTAGCCGCCGTAGCCCGGCCGCCGGCGGCGCTCCTGCCACCACTCGCTCCAGGCGAACCAGCCGCGCTTGATCGGCTCGGCCCGGGAGTCGCCGATGATCTTCACGTCGCCCATCAGCACGTACGCCGTGATCTTGACGACGGGGGCGGACTGGCCGCGGGGGGCCTCGACCACCTGGACCTTCTTGTCCCCCATGATCGTGATACCGGAGAGCTCGACGTCGACGCCGTCCGGCACGATGATCTTCACGTCGCCCATCACGCACGTGGCGACGATGTCCACCTCACGCCCGCGCACCTCCGCCTGGCGCAGGTCGAGGACCACGTCGCCCATGACGCAGACCGCACCGATGCCGTCGTCGATCCGCCACGTGCCGGTCCTCTTGGCGTCGCCCATCACCGCCACGATCCACTTGCGCATCCTGCCTGCGGGGCGGCCGGCACGGCGGGAGCGGAGGAAGGAGCGGGCGCGGCACCCGGCAGGTCGGCGGTGATCTGGGCGAGCTCGCCGTGGGTCTGCGCCAGATAGGCCGCCTCGGTCCGCTCGGTCAGTTCCGCGAGGGTCAGCCGCCCCTCCGCGGACGCCACGCGCAGCCGTTCCACCACGGACTCGCGTTCGGCGTCGGATGCCCGCATACCACCCGGATCGTTCACGCCCTTCACCGTATCCCGGCCGGCCCCGCTCTCCCTCCTCCCTGGGAACGATCCTGGGGAACGATCCTGCGAGACGATCCCTGCGGACGAGGCCGGAACAGGGTTGTGTGAGCATGGAATCGTGACCCGCAGCAGACTGCTGGAGGCGATAGCGGGAGGGGACGTCGCGCGGGTGGCGGCGATGCTGCACCCGGACACCGCCGTGAACCCCGCTCAGGGGACGACGCCGCTCTACCGGGCGGCCGTCGCCGGTCACCACGACATCGTCAGGCTGCTCCTGGAGTACGGCGCCGACCCGGACCAGCCGAGCGGGGGGCACGAGGAGGGCCTTCCGCTCTGCGCGGCGGCGTGCTGGGACCACGCCGAGACCGTGCAGGCGCTGCTCGACGGCGGCGCCGACCCCGACGCGGCGGAGGAGGGCGGCTGGACGGCCCTGCTGTGGGCCGCGGCCAACGGCAACCTGGAGTCGGCCGACATCCTGCTCGACGCCGGGGCCGATCCCGGCCGGGCCGACGACGACGGCGACACCCCGCTGACACTGGCCACGATCTTCGGGGCGTACGGGATCGTCTGGTCCCTGCTGGAGCACGGCGCCGACCCGTCCGCGCCGGGCTGGGACGGCGCGACCCCGCTGGAGATCGCGGCACGGCTGGCGGCGGTGGATCTCGAAGCCCTGTTGCGCGAGGAGGTCGCGACGAGGGTGGAGGGCGAGCACACGGTGCTGGTGGTCCACGCCTCCGCCGCGGACGGCACCCGACGGGTCACGGTCGAGGCGCGGGGCGCCGACGGCGACTACTCGATCACCCGCCAGCAGGGGCACGCCGCGATCGCGACGGTCCTGGAGGCGGCTCTCGGCCTGCGGCCACCCGCGGACGTGCTGCTCAGGCGCGTGCTGCCCTACCGCGACCTGGACGAGGACGACGAGACGTGGTGGGCGGCCGTGCACGCGCTCCAGTCGCGCCACAACGAGGAGACGTTCCTGGCGCTGGCCCGGTTGTGCGAGAGCGACGACCAGGTGGAGCGGGAGTTCGGCGTCGACGTGCTCGCGCAGTTCGGCCAGGAGGCGGGGCTCGGCAAGAAGACCGGGCTCGGCAAGGAGGCGGGGGCCGGCCAGGGCGCCGTGTCCCTGACCGCGGGGCACGACCCCTACCGGGACCGCGTCCTGGAGATCCTGCGCGACATGGCCCGGCACGAGACCGAGCCCGCGGTCGTCGAGGCGCTCCTGCACGCCTTCGGCCACCAGGCCGACGAACGGGCGCTCCCCGAGGTGCTGAAGATCGTCAACAGCCCGGGCCGGGAGCCGACGGTCCACGATCCCATCGCGCTCGCCGCGGTCCTGCCCCCGGACGACGAGGACGGGCTGAGCACGCTGATCCGGCTGAGCCAGTGCGACGACGACGAGGTGCGCGACTGGGCCACGATGGGCATCGCCGGGCTGCCCGCCGACACCCCCTCCATCAGAGACGCCCTGGTCACCCGGCTGACGGACCGCGATCTGACCACGGTGGCCGAGGCCGCGCGGGGCCTGGCCGGGCGCGGGGACCGGCGCGCAATCGAGGGCGTCCACCGGGTGCTGTGCGAGGCGCGCGCCGACCAGGACTACGCCCGCGACCTCGCCCTGGAGGCGGCCCAGGAGCTCGGCCTGGAAATCTCGGGCGCCTGACCGGATCTCCGCCCGGTGTTTGTCCCGGCCGCCGGAAATGTTGAGATGGAGTCCCGGCATCGTGGACGTCCCGGTATGGACGAGTCCCGGCATCGACCACAGGAGGACCCAGTGACCCACGACGTGACCAACCAGGTGCCCCCGTTGACCGGCCACGACGTCTCGGCCGACCCGGCGCTGCTGGAGGGGCTCGTCAGGGAGGGGGCGGACTGGGCGACCGGGGAGCTGCGCCAGCTCGGCCTGCTGGCCGGTTCGGCGAAGGCGCAGGAGTGGGGGCGGCTGGCCAACGAGCACCCGCCCGTCCTGCGCACTCATGACCGGTACGGCAACAGGATCGACGAGGTCGAGTTCCACCCGGCCTGGCACGAGCTCATGACGGTCGCGGTCGAGAGCGGCGCGCACGCCGCGCCCTGGACGTCGGCCCGGCCGGGCGCGCACGTCGCCAGGGCCGCCAAGTTCTTCACCTGGTCGCAGGTCGAGGCCGGGCACGGCTGCCCGATCTCCATGACGTACGCCGCCGTGGCCGCGCTGCGGCACTCGCCGTCGCTACGGGCGGAGTGGGAGCCGCTGCTGGCCTCCCGCACGTACGACTTCGGGCTGCGCCCGCCGCAGGACAAGCGCGGCGTGCTGGCCGGGATGGCCATGACCGAGAAGCAGGGCGGCTCCGACGTGCGGGCCAACACCACCAGGGCGGAGCCGCTGGGCGACGGGAGCTTCGCCCTGACCGGCCACAAGTGGTTCAACTCCGCCCCGATGTGCGACGTGTTCCTGGTGCTGGCCCAGGCCCCGGGCGGGCTGTCGTGCTTCCTGCTCCCCCGCGTGCTGCCCGACGGCACCCGCAACGCGGTGCGCCTGATGCGGCTGAAGGACAAGCTCGGCAACCGGTCGAACGCCTCGGCCGAGGTCGAGTACGAGGGCGCGGTCGCCTACCTCGTCGGCGAGGAGGGCCGGGGCGTCCGGACGATCATCGAGATGGTGAACATGACCAGGCTCGACTGCGTGATCGGCTCGGCCGCCGGCATGCGGTACGGCCTGACGCAGGCGCTCCACCACGCCCGCCACCGCAGGGCGTTCGGCCGGACGCTGGCCGAGCAGCCGCTGATGCGCTCGGTGCTCGCCGACCTGGCGCTGGAGTCCGAGGCGGCGACCACGCTCATGATGCGCCTGGCCGGGGCGACCGACCGGGCCGTCGGGGGCGACGCGGCCGAGGGCCTGTTCCGCCGGGCGGCCCTCGCCGCCGGCAAGTACTGGGTGTGCAAGCGGGCGCCGGTCCACGCGGCCGAGGCGCTGGAGTGCCTCGGCGGCAACGGGTACGTCGAGGAGTCGCAGATGCCCCGGCTGTTCCGGGAGTCGCCGCTGAACGGCATCTGGGAGGGCTCGGGCAACGTGGCCGCCCTCGACCTGATGCGCGTCATGGCCAGGGAGCCCGAGGCGGTCGAGGCGTTCTTCGCCGAGGTGGCGCTGGCCCAGGACACGAGGGTCGCCGACGCGGCCGAGCGGGTGCTGAAGAGGCTCGCCTCGGCGGGAGAGGCCGACGCGCGCCGGGTGGCCGAGGAGATGACGCTGGTCCTCCAGGCGTCCCTGCTCGTACGGCACGCCCCCGCCGCGGTGGCCGACGCGTTCTGCGCGTCGCGCCTGTCCGGCGACTGGGGGCGCGCCTTCGGCACGCTGCCCTCCGGACTCGACCTGGAGGCGATCCTGGACCGCGCGGCGCCGGCGTGAGCCGACCGGCCATGCCGGTGAGCCCATCGCGTCGGCGGCGGCGTTAAGGTCGCTGCTGACGGATTAAGACTCGCTAGTGAAGGGAAGTCGCCATGGCGACCACTCGTACCGCGACGACGCAGTGGAAGGGCGCGCTGCTCGACGGTTCGGGCACCGTTTCGCTCGACTCCTCCGGGGTCGGCACCTTCGACGTCTCCTGGCCCTCGCGGGCGGAGGAGGCCAACGGCAAGACGAGCCCGGAGGAGCTGATCGCCGCCGCCCACTCCTCGTGCTTCTCGATGGCCCTGTCCAACGGCCTGGCCAAGGCCGGCACGCCGCCGCAGTCGCTGGAGACCCGGGCGGACGTGACGTTCCAGCCGGGTGAGGGCATCACCGGCATCGTGATCTCCGTCCGCGGACAGGTTCCCGGCATCTCGGCCGAGGACTTCCAGCAGGCCGCCGAGACGGCCAAGGCGAACTGCCCGGTGAGCAAGGCGCTCGCCGGCACGACGATCACCCTCAACGCCGAACTCGTCGGCTGAGCACCAGCGGGAGCCCCCGCCGGACCGATCCGGCGGGCCTCCCGCGTCCCGTACGAGAGTAGGGGTCCTCGCGGGTGCACGATTCGCCCGGGCAGTGGAGAATGAGGTTACATGCGCGAGGTTTGGCCTGGAGAGCCCTACCCGCTCGGCGCCACCTGGGATGGTGTGGGCACCAACTTCTCGGTGTTCTCGGAGGTGGCCGAGCGGGTCGAGCTGTGCCTGTACGACGACAGAGGCGGGGAGACCCGCGTCGACCTGCCCGAGGTCGACGGGTTCGTCTGGCACGGCTACGTGCCGGGGATCATGCCCGGTCAGCGGTACGGCTTTCGCGTGCACGGGCCCTACCGGCCCGACCACGGGCACCGGTGCAATCCGTCCAAGCTGCTGCTCGATCCGTACGCCAAGGCGATCGAGGGCTCGGTGCGGTGGAACGAGTCGCTGTTCTCCTACCACTTCGCCGACCCCGCCCGGCTCAACACGGACGACTCCGCGCCGTACATGCCGAAGAACGTGGTCGTGAACCCGTTCTTCGAGTGGGGCAACGACCGGCCGCCCCGCACGCCGTACCACGAGACGGTGATCTACGAGGCGCACGTGCGCGGCCTGACCATGCGCCATCCCGCCGTCCCCGAGGAGCAGCGGGGCACCTACGCGGGGCTCGCCCACCCGGCCGTGATCGACCACCTCCAGTCGATCGGCGTGACGGCGGTCGAACTCATGCCCGTCCACCAGTTCGTGCCGGAGCACTTCCTGGTCGCCCGGGGGCTGACCAACTACTGGGGCTACAACACGATCGCCTACATGGCGCCGCACAACGCGTACGCCAGTTCCAGGCAGCGCGGCGAGCAGGTCCAGGAGTTCAAGGCGATGGTGCGCGCCCTGCACGAGGCGGGCATCGAGGTGATCCTCGACGTCGTCTACAACCACACGGCCGAGGGCGACCACATGGGCCCCACGCTGGGCTTCCGGGGCATCGACAACGTCGCCTACTATCGCCTGCGCGAGGAGGACCGCCGCTACTACCTCGACTACACCGGGTGCGGCAACTCGCTCAACGTCCGCTCGCCCCACGCGCTTCAGCTGATCATGGATTCGCTGCGCTACTGGGTGCTCGACATGCACGTGGACGGCTTCCGCTTCGACCTCGCCGCGGCGCTGGCGCGGGAACTGCACGACGTCGACCGGCTGAGCGCGTTCTTCGACCTCATCCAGCAGGACCCGGTGATCTCGCAGGTCAAGCTCATCGCCGAGCCATGGGACGTCGGCCCGGGCGGCTACCAGGTCGGGAACTTCCCGCCGTTGTGGACCGAGTGGAACGGCAAATACCGCGACTCCGTGCGGGACTTCTGGCGCGGGGCCTCCCAGACGCTGCCCGAGTTCGCCTCGCGCCTGGCCGGGTCGAGCGACCTGTACGCCAGCAGCGGCCGCCGTCCGGTCGCCTCGATCAACTTCGTGACCGCCCACGACGGCTTCACCCTCACCGATCTCGTGTCGTACGACCACAAGCACAACGAGGCCAACGGCGAGGGCAACCGCGACGGCACGGACGACAACCGCTCCTGGAACTGCGGCGCCGAGGGCCCGGTGGAGGATCCCGGCATCGTACGGCTGCGCCGTCGGCAGCGGCGCAACCTCCTCACCACGCTGTTCGTGTCCCAGGGCGTGCCGATGCTGCTGGCCGGCGACGAGTTCGGCCGCACCCAGCACGGCAACAACAACGCCTACTGCCAGGACAACGACATCTCCTGGATCGACTGGTCGCTGATCCGGCAGGAGGGCGACCTGCTCGAGTTCGTCCGCCGCCTGGCCGCGTTACGGCGGGCGCATCCCGTCTTCCGGCGGCGCCGGTTCTTCCAGGGCCGCACGGTCGGAGACGGCAGCAGGGACATCATCTGGCTCACGCCGTCCGGCACGGAGATGACCGACGGCGACTGGCACACGGGCTACGCGAAGTCGCTGGCGGTGTACGTCAACGGCGACGCGATCAGCGAGCCCGGCCCGCGCGGCGAGCGGATCAGGGACGAGACGTTCCTGCTGCTGATCAACGCCCACCACGAGAACCTGACGTTCGCCCTCCCCGGGCCGGAGCTGGGGGCCGCCTGGCGTCCCGTCCTCGACACCGCCGAGGAGGACGTCCGCGACGACCCGTACGCCGAGGAGATCCTGCCCGCCGGGGCCAAGGTCTGCCTCGCCGACCGGTCCATGCGGGTCCTGGTCTGCGCCGGCGGCTGAGCCGTACCCGCTGCCGCCCTGGGCCCGCCGGAAGGCCGGGGCGCGGCCGGGCACGCATCCGGCGGACCTGCGTGCCGTGCGGGTCGGCGGCGCGAACTCGGCCGACTTACCCCCATAGGGGACATTCCTGCACACTTCGTTACCCTCGGGCGGGTGACCACGACACCAGTGCAGGCCGGCCTGCCGCCGAAGCCCCGGGGGGCGGTCGTGCGGGACGCCCTCGGGGTCGGCACGGCCGTCGGCCTGTCGGGCTTCGCGTTCGGCGTCACCTCTGCGGGTGCGGGGATGACCGTCGTCCAGACCTGCGTGCTGTCGCTGTTCGTGTTCACCGGGGCGTCCCAGTTCGCTCTGGTGGGCGCGCTCGGCGGCGGCGGGAACCCGCTCGCCGCCGCGGCCGGGGCGCTGCTGCTCGGCGTCCGGAACGCCTTCTACGGGCTGCGGCTGTCGCAGTTGCTCGGGCTCCCCGCCGCGGTCCGCCCGCTCGCCGCGCAGTGGGTGATCGACGAGACCTCCGCCGTGGCCCTGGCCCAGCCCGACCGGCGCCTCGCGCGGCTCGGGTTCACGGTCACCGGGGTCAGCCTGTACGCCGGATGGAACGTCACCACGTTCCTGGGCGCGCTGGGCGCCTCCGCGCTCGGCGATCCGGCGGCCTGGGGGCTCGACGCCGCCGGCCCGGCCGTCTTCCTCGCCCTGCTCCTGCCCATGCTCCGGGCCCGCTCCTCCTCCACACCCGCCGCCACACCCGCCGCCACTCCCCCTGCCGCTCCTCCCGCCGATCCCGCTGCCGCTTCTCCCGCTGCTTCTCCCGGGCCGGCCGGTGACGCGGCACACACGCACGCCGCGCCGCCCGCCACTTCGGCGGGCCGGGCCCCGCTCGTCTGGGCGATCTTCCGGCGTGAGGAGGCGGCGGTGGCGGCGCTGGCCGTCGTGCTCGCCCTCGCCTGCGTGCCGTTCGTGCCCGCGGGCGTGCCGGTGCTGGTGGCCGTGCTCGCCGCACCCGCCGTGCTGGCCGTATCCCGGCTCCTCGCCCGCCGCTCGCCCGGAGGAGGACGGTGATGGTCTGGGTCGCGATCGTCGTCACGGCGGCCGGGTGCTACGCCGTGAAGCTGCTCGGTCTGTCGGTGCCGGCGGCGGTGCTGGAGCGGCCGCTCGTCCGCAGGCTGGCCGCGCTGGTGCCGATCGCGGCGCTGGCGGCGCTGATCGCCCTGCAGACCTTCGCCGACGGCCGCACGCTCGTCGTCGACGCCCGGGCCGCCGGGCTCGCGGCAGCGGCCGTCGCGCTGCTGCTGCGCGCGCCGTTCCTGGTGATCGTCGCGGTCGCCGTCGTCGTCACCGCCGCCGTCCGCGCCCTGGCCGGCTGACGGTCAGGCCGGCTGACGGCCTGGCAGTCAGCGGGCGAGGATCTTGTCGAGGTCGTAGCTCACCGGGCGTTCGAGCTGTTCGTAGGTGCAGGACGCGGGGGTGCGGTCGGGGCGCCAGCGGCGGAACTGGGCGGTGTGCCGGAACCGGTCGCCCTCCATGTGGTCGTAGGCCACCTCGACGACCCGTTCCGGCCGCAGCGGGATGAACGACAGGTCCTTCTTGGCGTTCCACCGTGACACGGCGCCGGGCAGGCGCTGGCCCTCGGCGCCGCCCGCCGCGACCTCGGCCCAGTGTCCCCACGGGTGCTCGCTCAGGTCCTCCAGCCGGTAGGGCGCGAGCTCCTCGACCAGTTCCTCCCGCCGCTTCATCGGGAACGACGCCGCGACGCCGACGTGGTGCAGGCGGCCGTCCGGCGAGTAGAGCCCGAGCAGCAGCGAGCCGACGACCGGCCCCGACTTGTGCTCGCGGTAGCCCGCCACCACGCAGTCGGCCGTCCGCTCGTGCTTGACCTTGAACATCACGCGCTTGTCCGGCACGTACGGCTGGTCGCCCGGCTTGACGACGATGCCGTCCAGACCGGCGCCCTCGAACGCGTCGAACCACTCGGCGGCCCGGCCCTCGTCCTGGGTGACCGGCGTGAGCCGTACGGACCGGCCCGCGCCCGCCAGCATCTCCTCCAGCCGGGCCCTCCGCTCCGAGAACGGTGCCTCCATGAGATCCTCCGTCGCGGTGGCGAGCAGGTCGAAGGCGACGAAGGACGCGGGCGTGTTCTCGGCCAGCAGCCGCACCCGGGACTGCGCGGGGTGGATGCGCTGCTGCAGCGCGTCGAAGTCGAGCGACTGTCCCCTCATCAGCACGATCTCGCCGTCCACGACGCACTTGGGCGGCAGCTCCCGCCTGACGGCCTCGACCAGCTCGGGGAAGTAGCGCGTGAAGGGCCGCTCGTTCCTGCTGCCCAGGAAGACCTCGTCGCCGTCCCGGAAGACGATGCAGCGGAAGCCGTCCCATTTCGGCTCGTAGTAGAGCGTGCCGTCCTGCTTCGGCAGCCCCTTGACGGCCTTGGCGAGCATCGGCGCGATCGGCGGCACGACCGGCAGATCCAGGTCGGGGATCTCCGGCTCAACCGGAAGCTTCATCCTGCGCCTCCCTGATGTATCGGCAGAAGAGGAAGCCGTCCTCCTCGAGCACCTGGGCGAGGGTCAGCGGCGTGTACGACGCGACGCCGTCCAGTATGCGCGCCGCGTCGCCGCCGGCCAGCAGCGGACTCACGGTCAGCGCCAGCTCGTCGACCAGGCCGCCGGCGGCGAGTTGCGCGTTCACCCGGGGGCCGCCCTCGCACAGGACGCGGCCGAGCCCTCGGTCACGCAGCTCGCTCACGGCCGTCGCGAGATCGACCCGCTCGTCGCCCGCGACGATCAGGTCGGCCCTCCCGGCCGCCTCCTCGCGGCGGTCCTTCGGCGCCGACTCCGTCGTGATCACGATCGTCCGGGCATACGGCTCCGCCTCGGTGAACAGCGGGCTGCCGAGGTCGAGGTCGAGGCGGCGGGTGACGACGGCGATGGGCGGCGCCGGGGGCCTGCCCTCCCGCAGCGCCCGCCACGACTCGCGCGGGCGGGCCGGGCGGTATCCCTCCGTGCGGACGGTGGCCGCCCCGGCCAGCACCACATCGGCCAGGCCGCGCAGCAGTCCGAAGATCCGCTTGTCGGCCCGGCCGGACAGGCCCTCCGAGTGGCCCTCGACCCAGGCCGCGCCGTCGGCGCTGGCCACCATGTTGAGGCGCAGCCAGTGGTCGCGCGGGTAGGCGTAGGCGGCGGGGATGTCCGGCTCGTCCTCGGTGAAGGGGTGGATGCGGCGCACGCTTCCTACAGTGGCACACCGCACCGACAACGCCGCCGCGACGCCCCGTGCCCACCGCCGTCACGACCACGGCCGACACGGCGCCAAATGCGGCGGTCCGGCGGCCTCGTCGTTCTAATCTTTCCGCCGATCGGAACAGGCCACGGAATCCGGTGATATTCGGGGGGCGGAAATGCGTGGGCCGAGCAGGCGGGAGATGCTGGCATCGGCGGTGTGGGGCACGGCGGCGATCGCATGGGGGGTGCGCGGGACGGCGGCGCACGCGGACCCGGCCCCGCCGCCGGCCGCCGGCGGGCCGGGGACACGACCACCAGCGGGCGGGCCGACGGCATGACCACCCGCCGACAGGTCGGTGACATGAGCACCCGCCGACGGGTCGGCGACATGAGCACCCGCCGACGGGTCGGCGACATGAGTACCGAGCAGTGGGAGGCGTTCGTCGGGGCGGTGCGCGTGCTTAAGGCGCGGGGGACCTACGACGCGCTGGTCAAGGCCTACGCGGACGACTTCACCGTCACCCACGCCAACGGCTTCTTCCTGCCCTGGCAGCGCAGATACCTTCTGGAATTCGAGCGGGCGCTCCGGCGTGTCGATCCGGCCGTATGTGTGCCGTACTGGGACTGGCCCCTCGACGGTCGGGCGCCGGAGCGCTCGGCGGTGCTGTCCACGGCGTATTTCGGCGGAAACGGCAGTGCGAAGCGCGATCAGGCCGTGCTCGACGGCGCGTTCGCCGGGTGGACCGCCAAAGTCCCGCGGGTTCATCCGCTCCGCCGTTCCTACGCCGACGGCGGGAAGATTCCCCCATGGGCCTCGCCCGATCTCATCGCGAACATGCTGAAAAATCCGGATTTCCAGGTGTTCAACATGCAACTGGAGATCCACATCGGCGCGGTGCTGATGGGCATCGGGGGCGACCTGGCCCAGCCCGTCGCCCCGAACGACCCCCTGTACTGGGTCGTCGCCTGCTTCGGCGACCTGCTGTGGCACATGTGGCGCTCCCGCCATCCGAAGGCCCCGGTGCGGTCGGCGTACGGGAACGTCACAGAGGAGAGCCGCCTGCCCCGGTACGGCGACACGGTCGCGGCCGTTCTCGACATCGAGAAGCTGGGCTACCGCTACGACGACGTGTGGCCGCGGTCGCGCTGACGCCGGGCACACCCCCGGAATGCGCACTCTCCGGCCGCGCCAGAACGGCCCCGCTTCTCCCGAGATCGAGAGAGGCGGGGCCGCTCCGCGTTCCGATCGGTTTCCGGGGTGCCCGGCGGCGTGACCGGAGGCGCGTGCCTCGCTCGTGGCGAGACGGACGCGACGCGCGTCAGGTCCGGGACGTCGTGGCGCGGGCCCGGCCGGTCGTCTGGCCGACGGTCTCCCTCTCCCGCTCCTGCCTCTCCTGCTGGCGAGCGGTCCTGGAGATGTCCTCCAGCTCGTGCGCGGTCTCCTCGAACTCCTGGGCGGCCTCCCGGCTCATCCTGCTCACGATCCTGCGGCCGCGGACGGCCATGTCCTCGTACACCTCGTTGGCCTTGGCCAGGGCGTACGGGCCGACGCCCGCGAGGGCGCAGAACGGCTTGGACATCGTGATCCTCTTGACCGGTGTTGTCACTTGGTCACTCTCCATACATATCGGTCTGGCGGCGGCTTCCACCTGTTCCGGTCGGGGGAAAACGGCCCGGCGTCAGGAAGGTGGCGTGCCGAGGGCTTCCATCCCGGACCTGATGTTGTCGGCGGCCTGCTCCGGGCTGATGTCCGCGGCCCTGGAGGCCTTCCGCAGATCCGTCCAGGTGATGTGGTCGGGATTCCCGTGGTCGTCGTCAGGCTCGCCGCAGCCGCAGCTCAGGCACATCCGGGTGTCTCCCCCCGCTCGGTCTTGTGCAAAACGGCCCCGCCCTCGGCAGCGGTGCGAGGGCGAGGCTTTTCGGGTGTTCCAGGTTCGTCCGTGTGCGGTCTTGCCCGGGGACGAGCGCCCGCTCCCCCGTCGGCGAGCGCTCGCCAGGACCATCCCCGCACCCGTCTCCAGGGACACCGGGCGGGAATGCAAGAGCCGATCAAGAGCAGAGACAGGCGGACAAAAACGTCACCCGCCGGGTCACGGGCACCCACCTCCCCGCCCAGCAGGGCGCTAGCCCTGCGCTATCCCGGTCTAGTACGGCAGCCGCCGTTCGGGATCATGGCTGAAGTTCGGCGTTGAGGCGTCGTTTGTACTGGGCTCGTCGGGCTCGGGCTTGATGGCGGTGCCGCCACTGTGACCAGCGCCCCTCGATGTCGCCCACTCCCGGTGGTGTGGCCTCGGCCATCGCATCGGCCATCGGGGCCAGCGCCTCGGCGATCTCGGGATCCAAGGACGAAGACATGACTGCTTCTCCTGGTGAGCGTGTCAGGCCGTGGGCGCGAGGACGACGGTCTTGCCCGGTAGCTCGCCCGCGCCGGCCTGGGCGTGGAGTGCGGGCAGGTCGGCCAGCGCCACCCGCTGGGCGACGTCGACGCGCAACTCGCCGGTGCTGACACGAGCGGCCAGGTCGGCGAGTTGGTCGGCGTCGCTGCGGACGAACAGGTCGATGCCGCGCACACTGCGCTCCTCGTCGGAAGGGGCGGGCATCCAGACGGTGGTGTTGACGAGGGTGCCGCCGTTACGGACCAGCGTGACCAGCGCGGCCAGATGTTCCGGGGCGACCGGCGCGAGGTTGAGTACGAGGTCGACCGGCTCGGTCACCGCCGCGGTCACGTCGGTGGTGGTGTGGTCGATCACCTCGTCGGCACCGGCGGCCTTGACACGCTCGGCGCTACGTGGGCTCGCCGTGGCGATCACGTGGGCACGGACCTCCTTGGCCAACTGCACCGCGTATCCGCCGACCGCTCCGCCGGCGCCGTTGATCAGCACCCGCTGACCGGCGGTCAGCTTGCCGTGGTCGAACAGCGCCTGCCACGCGGTCAGACCCACCAGCGGCAACGCCGCCGAGTCGGCCAACGGGATGTTCTTGGGCGCCCCCGTCAAGATCTCCGCCGGTGCGATCACATACTCCGCGGCCGCCCCGGGTCCCGTCATCGGCAGGAGGCCGACGACCCGGTCGCCGACCGCGACGTCGTCCACGTCGTCACCGAGCGCGTCGACCGTGCCGGCGACGTCGATGC
Organism: Microbispora sp. GKU 823; assembly: GCF_002027145.1. Lineage (NCBI taxonomy): Bacteria > Bacillati > Actinomycetota > Actinomycetes > Streptosporangiales > Streptosporangiaceae > Microbispora > Microbispora sp. GKU 823. The sequence continues at coordinate 106,299 of NZ_MWJN01000012.1, forward strand.
CGGGAGTGTGTGGAAGCTCGACCGGGATCGGGCCCTGCATGAAGCCCGCGCGGATGTTGCCGTCGACGCCGTTGAACGACGTCGCGGCGACGCGAATCCGGACCTGACCGACTCCGGGGGTGGGCTGCGCCACGTCCTCGTAACGCAGTACCTCAGGACCGCCGAACTCGTGAAAACGCACTGCCTTCATTGCAGAACCTGCCTCTGTGAGTGCCGCCAAGTGCTTCGAACTGAAGCGATTCCGGCGCAGAGGTGACCCTGCGGCCTGCTTCGAGTTGCGAAGGCGTCCAGCCCCGCGTCACCAAAGCTGCCCGGAGGCAGCCACTGGATCCGCGGTTGCTGGAGACGTCACTCAACTTCGCAGGATCCGGCGCGGTTAGCCTGGGCCAGGCTGGCCCACCTTGATGATGGCCGGTTCCCCGCCGACGCCGACGATCTCAGCCAGGCGCGCCGCATCGGCCGAGCCCGGCGCCGCGGTGAGCATCAGAGCCGCCAGATCGTCGCCCGGGATGGTGAGCAGGCTGCCGACGAGCGTAACGGAGCCGCCGTCCGGATGAATGAACGCGGCACTGCTCTCGTAGGCCGCCACCGGTCGCGGCGTGCGCCACAAGGTGTCGAACAGGCGGCTTCGGCTCCGCATCTCGTCCACCAGCGCGGCAAGCGACGCGTCGGCGGGGTAGCGCAACAGCGCGCTCGTCAGGCGGGCAACCAGGACCGCCTGATGATCGGTTGCGTCATCCGCAGACTGCTTGAAACCACTGAACGGGTCGCAGAACGTACGCCAGGCGATGTTCCACTCCCACGGGTCCCCGGTGAGATCCCAATGTCCCAGGGCCATGAACGCACTGTTCACGGCGACGAGATTCATCGCCGCATCGGAGACGAACATCGGAGTGTCCGTGAACCGCTCCAGCAGCCGCATCGCACCCGGACCGACTTCGTTCGGCACCTGCCCGTCCGCAGCGGCGTACCCGGCCAGCGCGCAGAGCCGCTCGTACTCCGCCCGTCCGATCCGTAACGCACGGGCGATGGCGTTCACCACCCCGGCCGACGGATGGCTGCGCCCCTGCTCCAGCCGGCGTACGTAGTCCGCAGACATCCCCGCGAGCTCGCCGAGCTCCTCCCGCCGCAACCCTCGCACCCGCCGACGGCCGATCGGTAGCCCGACAGCCGCAGGCGCCGTACTCTCCCGCAACTGGCGCACCGCGGCACCGAACTCGTGACGTTCCACAGCCCAATTGTGCCCGGACAGTCCAGGCAGCAGGTAGTGGGCGGCCTTGGCGTTCAGTGCCACGGCCAGCGGACCGGTGTTGCCGGTGGCTACATACCACCAGAGCCGAGTCGGTGCGCTACCACGTATCAGCCCGATCTGGGAGGGAATGTCTTCCCAGATACGAAGCATGCCGATTCGACATGAATCCGCCCCGGATTCGTGTCGGCGCTAAGACGGCCTCGCCTTGCTCGGCTGCACGCGCCTCGGCTCGCCGGGCATCTTCGGGTAGTTCGGCGGGTACGGCATGTCGCCCCGGTCGTCGGCGTCGTACCACTCCAGCAGCGTGCCGATGTCGTGGGCCCGGTCGTCGATCGCCCGCTGCACGTCGCCCAGCTTGGCGAACCGCTCCGGCATCGTCCTGATGTCGAAGTCGCGCGGGTCGCAGTCGGCCAGTTCCTCCCACGTCACGGGGGCGGAGACCCGGGCGTCGGGCCGCGCCCGGACCGAGTAGGCGGCCACCACCGTGCGGTCGCGGGCGTTCTGGTTGTAGTCGATGAAGACCTTCTCCCCCCGCTCCTCCTTCCACCAGGCGCTCGTCGCGAGGTCCGAGCGCCGCTCGACCTCGCGGGCGAAGGCGATCGCGGCGTAGCGCACCTCGGTGAAGGTCCAGCGGGGCTCGATGCGCACGTTCACGTGGATGCCGCGGCTGCCCGAGGTCTTGGGGAAGCCCGTCATGCCCAGCTCGCCGAGGATCTCCTTGGCCGTGAAGGCCACCGTACGGGCCTGTTCGAAGGAGGTGCCGGGCTGTGGGTCGATGTCGATGCGCAGCTCGTCGGGGTGGTCGAGGTCGGCGCGGCGGGCGTGCCACGGGTGGAAGTCGATCGTGCCGAGGTTGGCGCACCACGCGATGGCGGCCACCTCGGTCGGGCAGAACGCGTCGGCGGTGCGCCCGCTGGGGAAGCGCACGGTGACGGTCTCGATCCAGTCGGGATGCCGGGGCATCCGCTTCTGGTAGATCGCCTCGGTGCCGACGCCGTCGGGGTGCCGCTTGAGGTAGGTCGGCCGCTCCCGCAGGCGCGCAGCACGCCGTCCCCCACGCTCACGTAGTACTCCACCAGGTCGCGCTTGGTGGCGCCGATCTCCGGGAAGTAGACCTTGTCTGGATTGGTGACCTTGACCGTGCGGCCACCCACCTCTATCTCGATGTACGGCGAAGCCATGCACGTGACCCTACCCAGGGAGGAGGGGGTCCGTCCCGGGCTGCCGACGGCGGCCGGACCGGGCGCTCCCACGGCCGCGCTCTTCCGGCGCAGGCTCGTGCTCGCGTACGGCGCGCTCGCGTTCGGACGGCGCCGCACGCGACGGGACGGACCACACGGCCGCCCGCGGGCGGCCTCCTCTCACCGTCCGGCGGCGTCCAGCACGGGTCGGGTGCTTCGCCGCCCTGACGGCGGTGCGGGTGACCGCCCCCGCGCGGGTGACGGCGATCAACCCCCTCGTCTGTGAAGACGCAGGCGGACCCGGGAAAGGATGCCTCGACCCGCGAACACGTGCGGGGAAGATCCCGGGCGTCCGTGGAGTTCCTCACTTCGTAATCCCCGCGAGGGGCCGCCGAAGGCAGGGTGGTGAGCCATGGAGAAGGTCATCAAGAGCGACGCCGAGTGGCGCGAGCAGCTTTCCCCCGAGGAGTACAGGGTCCTCCGGCAGGCGGGGACCGAGCGCCCGTTCAGCGGCGAGTACGTGGACACCAAGATCGTCGGGGTCTACTCCTGCCGCGCCTGCGGGGCGGAGCTGTTCCGGTCGGAAACCAAGTTCGAGTCGCACTGCGGCTGGCCGTCGTTCTACGAGCCGTCCGAGTCCGACGCCGTGACGCTGCACGAGGACGACTCACTCGGCATGCGCCGGGTGGAGGTCCGCTGCGCCCGCTGCGACTCGCACCTCGGGCACGTGTTCCACGGCGAGGGCTACCCCACGCCGACCGACGACCGGTACTGCATCAACTCCGTCTGCCTGACCCTGCAGCCGGCCGGATGACGCCTACTTCTTCGGCTTGGGGTAGGTGACCCGGCAGTCGTCGTCGTCCGGGCCGAGGACGTTGGCGAGGACGGGGTTGCCGTTCTCGCCGAACCTGGACTGGACGAACACCACGGGGTTGGCCTCCCCCCGCTCGGCCAGGTACTCCAGGCCGCGCTTGCACAGCGTGATCGCGGCCTTGGAGTTGTCGGCGTTCTCGGGGAGGTTCGTGTAGATGCGCAGGTAGCGGCCGGTGGTGCGGATGTCCTTGACCCGCTTGGCGGTCTTGTCGTTCCACCTGCTGCGGAAGTAGGCCTCCGCCGTGGTGTCGGTGTACTTCGACGGTCCCGACGCCTTAGTCTCGGCCGACTTCTTGTCCCGCTTCTTGGTCGCCTTCTTGTCGGTGTCGACGCTGGCGACGGTCAGCTCGCCGGCCGGGGAGGCCTGCGGCGTGGGCGCGGCGACCACGTGGCCGGGGGCCGCGTCGGAACGCGACAGCGGCCAGGCGATCGCGACGGCTCCGACGGCGAAGGCGGCCACCCCGATGGACACCTCGACGACGTGCGAACGGGCCCGCCTCTTGCGGCGGCGCCCCCTGGAACGTGCCAGCCCGCTTGCCACTCTGCCTCACATAGACGTCGATCCTTCGTCACAGTATGGCAAAGACTTCGAGGCGCCAAGACCGTTTCCGACGCTTCGCGCAAGATCCACCGAAATGTCCCTTGCGTCCTCCGCCCCCGGTGTGGCCCGACCGCCTCCTCACGGCCCCGCCCGGGCCGGGCCTCTCCCGCGCCGGGGACGCCCCCGGAAGAAAGAACACGTAAATCCCCCACGCCTTTTCTTATGGCGGCGATAAGACGCGCACATCGCCGTTCCGGAATTCCTCGATTCCACGGGAACTTGTCCCTGTCGGCAGCCGGTGAAAACCGGCCGCAGGACACATCGAGAAGATCCCGAAAGAAAAGGTGTTTCCCTATGCAGTTCACGAATAAGACCGCGCTCGTCACCGGCAGCACGTCCGGCATCGGCCGCGAGACCGCACTGCTGCTCGCCGCCGAAGGCGCGTTCGTCGTCGTCTCGGGCCGCGACGCGGCCAAGGGCGCGGACACCGTGGCGGCCATCGAGGCCGCCGGCGGGCGCGCCGTGTTCGTCGCCGCCGACCTCGCCGACCTCGGCTCGGTGCGCCGTCTCGCGGGGGCGGCCGGAGAGGTCGACGTCCTCGTCAACAACGCGGGCGCCTTCCCGTTCGCCCCGACCCTCGAGCAGGGCCTCGACGCGTTCGCGACCCTGATGGACACCAACGTCCGCGGCACCTACTTCCTGACCGCGGCCCTGGTCAGGGCCATGGTGGCGAAGGGCGCAGGCAGCATCGTCAACGTCGGTTCGATCGCGGCCCTTAGCGGCATGGCCGCGGCCTCCGCGTACGGCGGGACGAAGGCCGCGATCGAGGCGTTCACGCGGGCGTGGGCCGTCGAGTTCGCCGGCAGCGGTGTGCGGGTCAACGCCGTCGCCCCCGGCCACGTCAGGACCGACAACGTGGTCGACATGATCGGCGAGGAGGCCTTCGAGGAGCTGGGGAGAAAGGTCCCCATGCGCCGCCTGGGCTCGGCACGGGAGATCGCCGAGGCCATCGTCTTCCTCGCCTCGCCGAGGGCCGGCTATATCACCGGTGTCACCCTCGCCGCCGACGGCGGATTCCTGGCCCTCGGCGACCGCTGAAATGCCGTTCCCAATTCGATGCGAGAAAGGACGGCATTGATGCGAATCGGCGTGCCACAGGACACAACCGCGAGGGAAACCCGCGTGGCTCTCGCACCCGGCGAAGCACGGACACTGGCCGGGCAGGGCCATGAGATCGTCGTCGAGCACGGCGCCGGGGAACGGGCGAGCCATCCCGACGCCGCGTACGTCTCGGCGGGCGCCCGCGTGGGCACCAGGGCCGAGGCGTTCGGCGCAGACGTCCTCACCCGAGCCCAGGCGGTGGACGTGCTCTCGTCGCAGTCGGCCGTCGCCGGATATCGGGCGGCGCTGATCGCGGCCGCCCGGATCGACAAGCTCCTGCCCATGATGACGACCGCGGCCGGGACCATCCCCCCGGCGCGGGTCCTGGCGCTCGGCGCCGGAGTGGCGGGGCTGTAGGCGATCGCGACGGCCCGCAGGCTGGGCGCCGTCGTCCACGCCTACGACGTCCGGGCTGCGGCCAGGGACCAGGTGAAGAGCGTCGGCGGGACGTTCGTGGACCTCCCGCTCGACTCCGCGTCCGCGGAGACCGCGGGCGGGTACGCCCGGGCGCGGGGAGAGGCGTTCCACACACGGCAGCGCGAGCTGCTGGCCGGCGAGGTCGCGGCGGCCGACATCGTGATCGCCACCGCGCAGGTCCAGGGCGGGCGGTCCCCCGTCCTCGTCACCGGCGACATGGTGCGGGCGATGCGCCCCGGCTCGGTCGTGCTCGACGCCGCGGCCGCCCAGGGCGGTCGTCCTCGGGTTCGTCACCTTCACGGGCAGCCTCATGGCATTCGGCAAGCTCAAGGGCATCCTGCCCGGCCGCCCCACGGTCTTCCCCGGCCGGCAGGCGCTGAATCTGCTGTTGTTCGCAGCCGCCGTGGTCGTCGGGCTCCTGCTGGTGGTCTCGCCGGCGACGACGACGCTGTTCCCCGTGCTGATCGCCCTGTCGGCGCTGTTCGGGATCCTGCTGGTGGTGCCCATCGGGGGCGCCGACATGCCGACCGTCATCTCGCTGCTCAACTCGTACGCCGGTCTGTCCGGCGCGGCGATGGGCTTCGTCCTGGACAACAAGGCGCTGATCATCGCGGGCTGCTCGCGGCCGCGCGAGAGGTCATCGTGGTGCTCGGTTACGGGCTGGCGGTCGCCCAGGCCCAGCACCAGGTCCGGGAGGTCGGCGAGATCCTGGAACGCAACGGGGCCCGGGTACGCTACGCCATCCATCCGGTCGCGGGCCGCATGCCCGGCCACATGAACGTCCTGCTGGCCGAGGCGGACGTGCCGTACGACCGCATCGCCGACATGGACGACATCAACGGCGACTTCGCGCAGGCCGACGTCGCGCTGGTGGCCGGGGCCAACGACGTCACCAACCCCGCCGCCCGCACCCGTCCGGACAGCCCCATCTACGGGATGCCGCTCCTCGACGTGGCCGCCGCCCGGACGGTCATGGTCGTCAAACGGGGGATGAGCGCCGGCTTCGCCGGCGTCGAGAACGAGCTCTACCACCTCGACAAGACCCTCATGCTCTTCGGCGACGCCAAGAACGTCGCGGGAGGACTCGCCCGCGAACTCGAAAACACCCTGCGCGGTCAGCGGGTCTGAGCACCGCCCAAGAAACGGCTGATCGCTGGCATAAGCGACGGCTATGGGCGGACTGGAAGTTCCCCGCCGATCCGGGCTTTCAACCCTTCGAAGCGCCGGCCGCCGCATCCGGCGGCCGGCGACGAACCGAACGAACCAGGGATGAACGTGATGACCGTAGAAGTGACGACCGCAGAGCTGGCCGGACAGGGCGCTCTGGTCACGGGGGCCACCAAGGGAATCGGCCGGGTGACCGCGCTGGCGCTGGCCCGGCTCGGCGCCGAGGTGGTGCTGTCGGGCCGCGACGAGCAGCAGGGCAAGCAGGCGGTCGAGGAGATCCTCGCGGAAGGCGGCCGGGCGCACTTCGTCGCGGCCGACCTGCGCGACGAGGCGTCCGCACGGTCGCTCGCGCGGCGCGCGACCGAGCTGCTGGGCCATGTGGACGTGCTGGTGAACAACGCCGGCGTCTACCCCTTCGCCCCCACGACGGACATGACCGAGCAGGACTTCGACGGGGTCTACGGCGTCAACGTCAAGGCCCCGTTCTTCCTCGTCGCCGAGCTGGCCCCGGCCATGGCCCGGCGCGGCGGGGGCGCGATCGTCAACGTCACCACGATGGTGGCGGAGTACGGCCACTCCGGCTACAGCCTGTACGGCTCCAGCAAGGCCGCGATCGTGTTCCTCACCAAGTCGTGGGCCGCCGAGTTCGGCCCCCGGGGCGTGCGGGTCAACGCGGTGAGCCCCGGCCCGACCCGCACGGAGGGCACCGCTCCCATGGGCGAGGACCTGGAGGCCCTCGCGCGGACCCTGCCCGCCGGCCGTCCCGCCTCCCCGGAGGAGATCGCCCAGGCGATCACGTTCCTGGCCTCGCCTCGGGCGAGCTTCGTCCACGGGACGACCCTCCACGTCGACGGCGGCCGCTGGGCCGTCTGACCCTTTCCCGCCCGGCACCGCTCAGCGGCCGGCCCTTCCGCCGGCCGCTGAGCCTCTATCCGGAAGCGACGCCTAAAGGAGTGATCACCGTGGAGACCACGCAGGACACCGGCCGTCGGCTCGCGGCGCTGCACGCCGCCTCGCGGTCGTTGACCGCGCTGGTGGACGGACTCTCGGAGGAGGAGCTGAAGCAGCCGTCCTACGCGGACGGCTGGAGCATCGCCCAGGTGCTGTCTCACCTGGGCAGCGCCGCGGAGATCAGCGCGAGGCTGGTGGAGCGGGGCAGGGCCGGGGACATGACCGGTCCGACCCGCGAGGAGATGCTGCCGGTCTGGGCACGCTGGGACGCGCTGCCCCCGCTCGGTCAGAGAGCGGCGTGGCGGGAGGCCGACGCCCGGCACCTGGGCCTGCTGGACTCCCTGGACGCGGCCGAGCGCACCACCATGAAGATCCCGTACTTCGCGGGACAGATCGGCGTTTCCGTCTACATGGGCTACCGCCTGTCGGAGCAGTCGGTGCACGGCTGGGACGTCGCCGTGGCCCTCGACCCCGGCGCGACCGTCCCCGAAGAGGAGGCGCGCCTGCTGTGGGAACGCCTCGACCTGGTCACGAGCCGGTTCCACGACCGCGGCACGCTCCGCCGCCTCGCTCCTGCCCGGGTGGCCGTGGAGCTGACCGACCTGCGGCGCACGGTCTGTCTCGACCTGGGAGAGGAACCGCGCATCCGCCCGGAGGAACCGGCGGACCCCGTGGCCACGGTCACCGGAACCGCCGACGCCGTCCTGCGCCTCGCCTACGGCCGCAACCGTCCCGGCGTCGACGCCGTCACGACCAGGGGCCCGGTGGTGCTGGACGACCTGCGCTCCCTCTTCCCGGGCTTCTGACGGGGACGGGCGCCCCGGGCGGCGTCCCCGGCGGCCCAGCCGGCGATCGCTAGGGCAGTGCGGCGACGAGCTCGCTGACCGGCTTGCGGGTGCCGGTGTAGAAGGGGATCTCGATCCTGGTGTGCCGCCGCGCCTCGGCTCCGCGCAGGTGACGCATCAGGTCGACGATGCGGTGCAGCTCGTCGGCTTCGAAGGCCAGCATCCACTCGTAGTCGTTGAGCGCGAAGCAGGCGACCGTGTTCGACCGCACGTCGGGGTAGTCGCGGGCCATCTTGCCGTGCTCGGCGAGCATCCTGCGCCGCTCGGAGTCCTCCAGCAGGTACCACTCCAGGGACCGTACGAAGGGGTAGACGCAGACGAAGCCCCTGGGCTCCTCCTCGGCGAGGAAGGCCGGGATGTGGGACTTGTTGAACTCGGCCGGGCGGTGCAGGGCCATGGCCGACCAGACCGGCTCGCTCGCGCGCCCGAGGGCGGTGCGGCGGAAGCGGGTGTAGGTCTCCTGCAGGTCCTCGGGCGAGGGGGCGTGCCACCAGAACATGAAGTCGGCGTCGGCGCGGAACCCGGCCACGTCGTAGCAGCCTCGGGTCGTCACGTCCTTGCCGGCCGCCTGCGCGAGCAGTTCCTCGACCTCGTCGGCCACGCTCTCGCGGGCGGCGGGAAGCTGGTCGCGCAGCCGGAAGACCGACCACATGGTGTATCGGATGACCAGGTTGAGATCGCGTGCCTTGGGCCGCGGGGCAGGCTCCGTCATGCCTCCATTCTGCCGGTAGGAGGCGGTGGTCCGGCCGCCGGGTGCCGCGATCAGGCGCTCCGGCGGCCGGCGTCCACGCGGCCGGTCAGGCTTCGGAGGCCGGTGCGCCGTGGGCGTCCCGCAGGTGCTCGATGACGAGCTTGGCGGCGGTGCGGGCGGTCGCGACGCAGGCCGGGATGCCGACTCCCTCGTACGCGGCGCCGCAGACGGCGAGGCCGGGCTGCCCGGCGATCGCGGCGCGCACGCGGGCGATCCGGTCGAGGTGGCCCACGTCGTACTGCGGGAGCGCACCGCTCCAGCGGGTCACCCGGGTGTCGAGCGGCAGGCCCCGTACGCCCATGATCTCGGCCATCTCGTTCATGGCCAGGGCGGTCAGCTCGGCGTCGTCGCGCTGGAGCACGAGTTCCTCGCCCAGGCGGCCGAGCGAGCACCGCACGATCACGACGTTGCGGTCGGCCTCGGCCAGGTGGGGCCACTTGACGCTGCTGAACGTCGCGGCCTTGACCGGCCTGCCCTCGACCGGCGGCACGAGGTAGCCGCTGCCCTCCGGCGGCTCGGGGAAGGCCGTCCTGGGGTAGGCGAGGGTGACGATCGCCATGCTGGCGTACTCGATCCCGGCCAGTTCGGCCGCCGCCTTGGGCACCTCGCGCTCGAGCAGGCGGGAGGCGGGCCGCGCGGGGACCGCCAGGACGACGGCGTCGGCGTCGATCGTCTCCTCGTCCCTGGTGGGACCGGTGACCAGCCGCCAGCCGTCCGGCGTGCGGATCAGGTCGCGCACGGTGACGCCGGTGCGGATCTGCGCGCCGGATTCCTTCGCCACCGCCTCGGGCAGCGCGCCCAGGCCGGTCCTGAGCGTGGTGAAGACCGGCCCGGCGTCCGCGGGGGCCTCCGCGGTGATGCTCCTGGCCGCCTGCAGCAGCGACCGCTCGGTGCGGGCGACGGCGGCGATCCGCGGCATGGTGGCGTCCAGCGACAGCATGTCGGCCCGGCCCGCGTACACGCCGCCGAGCAGCGGCTCGACCAGCCGATCGACGACCTCGCTCCCCATCGGGCCCGGATGTACGCCGCGACGGAGACGTCGCCGGTCACGAGCGTGGGCGGCAGGAACTGGTCGAGCGGCACCCGGGCGAGGCCGCCCGGCGACAGGATGCCCGAGCGCGCGAGGGCGACCACGTCCGAGGGGACGCCCATGACCTGCTGCCGGGGCAGCGGGCGCAGCGACCCGCGCGACAGGACGGCGGCCCGGGTCGTGCCGGGGTCCACCAGGTCGTCTCCGAGGCCGGCCAGCCGGGCCAGTTCCTTGCCCTCCGGCCGCCGCGCCAGCATCGACTCGGCGCCCGCGTCGACCTCCACTCCCGCCACCTGCGAGGCGTACAGCTTGCCGCCGACTCTCGGCGCCGCCTCCAGCACTGTGATCCGCAGGCCGGCGTCGGCCCGGTTCAGGTGCAGCGCCGCGGCCAGACCCGCGATGCCCCCGCCGACGACGACCACATGACGACCCGCAATCCCGTCCATGGGGAAAAGCTACCGGCCCGTACGCCCGGGTCCCGCACCGGCGCGGGGCGTGTCCGCCGGGAAGCGGGGAACCTCGCCGCCACCGAGGGAGCACGGATGGTCACGCATCGGAACACTGCTCAACAAAGCCGTCAGGAACGCAAGATTCTCAGAAACTTTTCACCTGTAGGGCAAAAAGTAAGGGTTCGCTGTAATAAAGTTGTTGTAGTCAGAGCAGAAGTACAGTCACTTCTGGCACGCACCCGATTCCCCGACCAGAAGAGCGGCGTGAAGCGAATGACGGCTCGCCCCGAGAACCCGCACCAGGCGCGGATCCTGCGCCTCCTGCGTCAGGACGGCGCGCGCTCGCGCGCCGAACTCGGCGAGGTGGCCCGTCTGTCACCGTCGAAGCTCGCGCTCGAGCTCGACCGGCTCACCAAGCTGAACCTCCTCGAATCGGGCGGGCTCGCGGCCTCGCGGGGCGGCCGGCGGTCGGGCATCGTACGGATCGCCTCACACCTGCGTTTCGTCGGCATCGACATCGGCGCACGTCCATCGACGTGGGGGTCACCAACGGCGAGCTGGAGGTGCTCGGCCACCTGTCGAAGCCCGCGGACGTGCGGGACGGCCCCGAGGCGGTGCTGGAGCAGGCCCTCGAGCTCGTCGGCAAGCTGCGGACCGGCGAGACGACCGAGATCCACGGCGTCGGGATCGGCGTCCCCGGCCCGGTGAGCTTCCTCGACAGGACCCTGGTCTCGCCCCCGATCATGCCGGGCTGGGACCGCTTCCCGGTGCGGGAGACACTGAGCCGCGAGTTCGGCTGCCCGGTGCTCGTGGACAACGACGTGAACATCATGGCACTCGGCGAGCTGCACGCGGGCCTCGCCAGGGCCGTCGGCGACTTCCTGCTCGTGAAGATCGGCACCGGCGTGGGCTGCGGCATCGTGGTCGACGGCGAGATCTACCGCGGGGTGACCGGCAGCGCCGGCGACATCGGCCACATCCGGGTGTCCGACGACGGTCCGCTGTGCACGTGCGGCAACACCGGCTGCCTCGAGGCGTACTTCGGCGGCGCGGCGCTGGCCCGTGACGCCCGGGCCGCGGCGGAGTCGGGCGACTCCCCCTTCCTCGCGGAACGGCTCGCCCATGAGGGCACGCTGACCGCGGAGGACGTCGCCGCGGCGGCGGCCTCGGGTGACGCCGCCGCCGTACGGATGATCCGCGAGGGCGGACGGCACGTGGGCATCGTGCTGGCCTCGCTGGTGAGCTTCTTCAACCCCGGCCTGGTGATCATCGGAGGCGGGGTGGCCGGCCTGGGCCACGCGCTGCTCGCGGAGATCCGCAGCGTCGTCTACCAGCGCTCGCTGCCGCTGGCGACCGGCAACCTGCCCATCGTCTTGTCCGAGCTCGCGACACGGCCGGGATCATCGGGGCGACCCGCCTGATCAGCGACCACGTCTTCTCGGTCGAGTGAGCACGCGGCCCCGCGGCCCCCTCAGAACGCCGGACGGCCGCCGCCCCCGAGGGGGACGGCGGCCGTCTTCACATCAGAGGCTCAGCCCTTCAGCAGCTGCGTGAGCAGACCCTTGACCTCGGTCGCGGCGTAGGCGTCCCTGTCGAAGGGGCCGAGCAGCACCGGCCCGTCCGCCGCCGCGTCGGGCAGGCGGCCGTGGCTGCCGCGCACCGGCTCGGGGTCGAGCGGCACGACCGACATCATGTAGCGCATGCCCAGCTTCTTGCGGGCCAGCGCCGTGCCGGCGCGCAGCTTCACGAGCGGGTCGTTGGGATCCATGAACAGCTCCGCCGGGTCGTATCCGGGCTTGCGGTGGATCTCCACGAGCTTCGCGAAGTCGGGCGCCCGGTCGTCGGACAGCCAGTAGTAGTAGGTGAACCACGCGTCCGGCTCCGCCACGGCGACGAGGTCACCGGCCCGCTCGTGGTCGAGGCCGTACTTCGCCTTGCCCTCCTGGTTGAGGACCTCGTCCACGCCCGGCAGTTCGGCCACGATGTCCCGTACGCGGGGCAGGTCGGCGGGGTCGCGCACGTAGACGTGGGCGACCTGGTGGTCGGCGACCGCGAAGGCCCGCGAGGCCCAGGGGTCGAGATACTCCATGCCGTCCTGGGTGTAGACCTCCAGCAGCCCGGCCCGGCGCAGCGCCCGGTTGACGTCGACCGGGCGGGACGCGTTGGTGATGCCGTACTCCGACAGCACGACCACGGTGGCGTCCTCCCGCAGCAGCGGCGCGAGCGCGGCGTCGACCTCACGGGCCGCCGCGACGGCCTGCGGCGCGTCGGGCCCGAAGCGCTGCAGGTCGTAGTCGAGGTGTGGGACGTAGACCATGAGCAGGTCGGGCCGCTCCTTCGCGAGGATCCGGCGGGCGGCCGCGATGATCCACTTGGACGAGGTGATGCTCGCCGTCGGTCCCCAGTAGGTGAACAGCGGGAACTCGCCCAGCTCGGCCACCAGGTCGTCGTGCAGCGACGGCGGCCTGGTGTAGCAGTCGGGCTCCTTGCGCCCGTCGGCGTAGTAGATCGGGCGCGGGGTGACGATGAAGTCGCTGGAGCCGCCCATGGCGTACCACCAGCAGACGTTGGCCGTGCGGATCCCGGGCACCGCGTCCCACAGCTGCTCGCCCTGGATCAGCCGGTTGTGCTGCCGCCACAGGAAGATCTCGCCCAGGTCGCGGAAGTACCAGCCGTTGCCGACGATGCCGTGGTCGCGCGGCATCGTGCCGGTCAGCAGGGTGGCCTGCACCGAGCAGGTCACGGCGGGCAGCACGGGCCGCAGCGACGCGGCGGCGCCGACCTTGGACACGTTCGGCATGTGCGCCAGCAGGCGCGGGGTCAGGCCGACGACGTTCACGACGACGACGGGCGCCATCAGATCTCCTTAAGTCCGAGGGCGGCGAGCCGCCGCCGGGTCCAGTCCAGCTCGGCGGCGATGCCCTCGGCGACGTCCACCGGGCCGGGCAGCACGCTCCAGGTGTAGGTCTCCACTTCGAGGTGCCGGGTGAGCGGCGCGCCCGGGGAGGCCATGAGGCGTTCCAGCAGGTCCTCCAGGTACGGAGTGGTCGTGGTGAGCGGCGGCGGGGGCGCGGCGTGCAGCGGCATGTGGAAGTGCGTGCGCCACGGCAGGTCCGCCGGGAGCCCCCCGGCCAGCGCCTCCGGCAGGTCGTCGGCGTACCCGGCCGCGCAGCGCGTCTGGTGGAGATACCGCTCCTCCTCGTACGCCGCCAGCGCCCGCTGGCCGCCCGGCGGCGCCTCGACGGCCGACGAGACCTGGAGCTTGACGATCGGCAGCCCCAGGCCGGCCGCGTCGGCGGCCTCCTCGAGGCCGACGGCCAGGTGGCAGGCGTCCAGGCAGACGCCGAGGTACGCGGGGTCGGTGCCGCTCAGCAGCTCGACCGCCTGCGGGGTGGTCTCCACGATGCAGCCGGGCTCGGGCTCGAAGCCGACGCGAATCGTCTTGCCGGTGCGCTCCGCCAGCGCCCGCAGGCCCCGGGTGAGCGCGTCGAGGTTGGCGGCGACGGCCGCGGCCTTGTCCGGCGTCCAGCCGGTGCGCCAGGCGAGCGGCAGCGTCGAGATCGAGCCCTCGGTCACGTCGTCGGGCAGCAGCGCGGTGAGGATCTCGGCCAGGTCGAGGGTGTAGGCGAGCCGCTGCGGCTCCGCCCAGTCGGGCCGGTACACCCGGAGCTTCACGACCTGGTCGTGGAAGCCCTGGTAGGGGAAGCCGTTGAGGGTGACGACCTCCAGCCCCAGCTCGTCGAGACGGGCGCGCAGCCGCGCCAGTTCGCCGGGGTCGGCCCGCAGCGCCCGCGCCGCGCCCGACGACAGCCACAGCCCGAGGCCGAGCACCGGCGCGCCGGTCAGCGCCCGCACCCGGGCGGCGACGCCGGACAGCTGCCCGTGGATCCCGGCGAGGTCCTCGGCGGGGTGGACGTTGGTGCAGTAGGCCAGGTGGACGACGGAACCGGAGGGATGGAGCAGGCGCATGGTCAGCGCGTCCCGCGCAGGATCGTGTTGCCCTCGTAGTCGCCGCCCGACTCGACGTCGTCCAGCGACAGGCGCCCGCTCTGCCCGTAGAACGCCACCGGGTTCTGCCACAGCACCCGGTCCACGTCCTCGTCGGTGAACCCGGCGGCCAGCATGGCCTCGCCGACCTCGCGGGTCTTGAGCACGTCGCTGCGCCCCCAGTCCGCGGCGGAGTTCACGATCATCCGCTCGGTGCCGTACTCCTTGAGGATCGCCACCATCCGCTGGGGGTCCATCTTCGTGTCGGGGTAGATCGAGAAGCCCATCCAGCACCCGGCCTCGTGGACCATGCCGACGGTCAGCTCGTTGAGGTGGTCGACCAGCACCATGCCGGGGTCCATGCCCTTGACCACGTCGAGCGTGCGCCGGGTGCCCGCCGCCTTGTCGCGGTGCGGCGTGTGCACGAGCACCGGCAGGCCGTGCTCCTCGGCGAGCGCGAGCTGGGCCTCGAAGACGCGGTCCTCCTCCGGGGTCATCGAGTCGTAGCCCACCTCGCCGACCGCGACCACCGAGTCCTTCAGCAGGTAGCGGGGCAGCTCGTCGAGCACGCCGGCGCAGCGCGGGTCGTTGGCCTCCTTGGGGTTGAGCGCGAGCGTGCAGTGATGGCGGATGCCGTACTGCGCGGCGCGGTAGGGCTCCCAGCCCAGCAGCGCGTCGAAGTAGTCGAGGAAGCTGCCGACGTTCGTGCGCGGCTGGCCGAGCCAGAAGGCGGGCTCCACGACGGCGCGGACCCCGGCGGCGTACATGCGCTCGTAGTCGTCCGTCGTGCGGGACGTCATGTGGACGTGGGGGTCGAAGATCCTCATCGGAATCAGAGCCTCTCGAGAACGTCGGGGGGAACGGGACGCCCGGCCGCGCGGCGCTCGGCGGCGAAGTCGGCGAGCATGCGCCGCAGCTCCTCGTCGAACCGGCGGCCGAGGCCCTCGACCGACGCGAGCGGGACGGACATGAAGACGCACTTGAGCACGCCCTGCCGGAAGGCGTGGTCGTCCAGCCAGGCCGAGCCGTACGGGCCGAGCGCGGCGGCGACCAGCCGGGTGTCGTTGGTCCGCAGGGCGTCGTGGACGACCGGGAGAGCGGCCGGACCGAGGTCGAGCTGCGGAAGCGACTCCAGGATCTCCAGCCGCTCCCCCGCGTCGCCCTGCCAGTAGAGCTTCATGACGGCCGCCGCGGGGTCCGGCAGCGCCTTCCCCAGCGCCCTCAGCAGCTCGGCGCGGGCGCCGGGGCCGCCCTCCCGCGCGGCCCGCGGGAACAGCGCGTAGACGGTCTCGGGGTCGCGCTCAACGTCGCTACGGCCCGCGCCAGCCAGGTCATGTGCCCTCCTCAGGAATTCGATCGACCTTCGCGCCACGTCGGGCGCCGCGTGGCTGTGCCTGGCCAGCTCGACGGCGACCAGGCCGCCGTAGCCGTCTAGGGCGGCGAGCACGGGCGGGAAGTCGATCTCGCCCTCGCCGAACTCGAGATGCTCGTGGACGCCCCGCCGCATGTCCTCGATCTGCACGTGCACCAGGTGCGGCAGCGCCCGCTCGACGCACTCGGGCACGTCGTACGGCTCCAGGCAGCGGCAGTGCCCGATGTCGAGGGTGAGGCCGAACTTCGGGTGCCCGCCGAGCAGGCCGCGCAGCCGTTCGTAACCGGCGAGGTCCGCCACGAGCATGCCCGGCTCGGGCTCGAACCCGAGCGTGACGCCCACCGTGTCGGCCTCGGCGAGCAGGCGCTCGCACTGCCGTACGAGCCGGTCCCACGCCTCGTCCTCGGGCACCTCGGGCGGCCGGATGCCGCTCCACAGGTGCACCACGGGGGCGCCGAGGTCGGCCGCCACCCGCATGGCCCGGCACAGGAAGCGCACGCGCGCCTCGGCCTCGTCGTGCAGCAGGGTCGGGAAGTGCTTGCGCCGGGGGTCGAGGGTGAAACGGCCGCCCGTCTCCACGGCGAGGGCCAGGCCGAGCCGCCCCGCCAGCGCCGCGATCCGCCCGACCTCCGCCGGGGAGGCGCCGGGCATGAGGTGCCCGTGGTCGAGGCTGACCGCCGCGCCGGTGTAGCCCAGGTCGGCGAGCACCTCCAGCGTCTGGTCGAGCGGATGGTCGCGGAAGCCGTTGGTGCAGTAGGCCCAGTTCATGAGCACGCTCACGACGTGGCCACCTTCGCCGACAGCCAGCGCCCGGCCGGCAGCGCGGCCAGCAGCGCCGCCGCCTGGGCGAGCCTGCCCCGCCCGGCCACCGCGGCCGCCTGCAGCGGGATCAGGCCGAGGATGCTCATCCGCACCGCCTGCCGCACCTGCTCGGGGTCGGGGTCGGTGCGCAGCGCCGCCTGGGCCCTTCCGGCGGTGGCGAGGTAGCCGGCGATCATCGCGGCGGCGCCCAGCCGCCCGGTGGTCTCACCGCTCCGGCAGGCGAAGGCGGCCAGCGCCGCGGACGCGCCGGTCGCGGCCAGCGCCTGGGTGACGGGTCGCGGGGGTGGCCGCCGTCG
>NZ_MWJN01000120.1:0-26976 GCF_002027145.1 Microbispora sp. GKU 823
CCCCGCGGAGTGGGGGACGGGGGCGGCCCGGCGAGGCCGACAGGGGACGCGGGCGACGGCCACCACGGGGGGCGAGGGGCGGCCTCGTCCAGGATCGCGCTGCGCAGCACGTCTCGCACGCCGAGCCAGGACACGCCGACGGCGAGCGCGGTGGCCCCGCACCAGGCGATCAAGTAACCGGCGGCCCTTCTCATGTGGCCGCTCACTCTATCTCGCCATCCGATTGGCCGCTCGATTGTTTTCGGGCAACCTCTATGGATTTGTGCATGCCTTAAATAGCCGCAATTCCCTATGTTTCGGATCGCTCTTCCCGGGACGCCGTACCGGGTAGGCGTGTACGTTTCTGCCCCATGGCGACCGTTCTGGTGGTTGAGGACGACGAGTTCGTCCGGTCCGCGATCATCCGCGACCTGACCGGGCGCAGCCACGCGGTCCGCAGCGCGGGCCGGGCGCTCGACGCCCTGCGGGAGATCGCCCACGCCGCCCCCGACGTGGTCGTCCTCGACCTGGGACTGCCCGACCTCGACGGCGCGGAGGCGCTGAAGATGCTCCGGGCGATCTCCGACGTCCCGGTCATCGTGGCCACCGCGCGGGACGACGAGGCCGAGATCGTCCGCCTGCTGCGCGGCGGCGCGGACGACTACCTGATCAAGCCGTTCTCCGGCGACCACCTCAACGCCCGCCTGGAGGCCGTGCTGCGCCGAGCCAGGCCCGGGGCGTCGTCGTCCGTCGCGAGGGTCGGCGGCCTGGTCGTCGACGCCGACCGCAGGGAGGCCCGCCTCGACGGCGTGCCGCTCGACCTCACCCGCCGGGAGTTCGACCTGCTGGCCTACCTCGCGGCGCGTTCCGAGCGCGTGATTTCGCGCAAGGAACTGCTGGCCGAGGTGTGGCGGCAGTCGTACGGGGACGATCAGACGATCGACGTCCACCTGTCCTGGCTGCGGCGCAAGCTCGGCGAGAGCGCCTCCCGTCCCCGATATCTGCACACCGTGCGGGGTGTCGGCGTACGCCTCAGCCCCCCTGCCGAGGGCTGAGCCCCGAGGTCCTGAGCGGGAGCGGCGGTGAGACGGAGCCTGGCCCTGGTGGCGGTGGCCGTGACGGCGATGGTCGCGCTGGCCTTCCTCATCCCGCTGGCCGTGGCGGTCAAGGAGATCGCCGAGAGCCGCGCGCTCGCGGACGCCGAGCGCCAGGCCGCCACGATCGTGCCCGCCCTCGTGGTGACCGACGACGCGGCCGCGCTGGAGCGCGCACTGGCCAGCACCCCGGTGGGGACCTCACGCCTGGCCGTCCACCTCTCCGGCGGGCGTACGGTGGGCCGCTCCCGGGTCACGGCGGCCGACGTCGCGGGCGCGGCGGAAAGCGCCAGGACCGTGCCGGTAAGGAAGGGATACGTGCTGCTCAGGCCGGTCGCGCTGGGCGGCGGGCGGCGGGCCGTCATCGAGGTGTACGCGCCCGAGGCGGACGCGAGGAAGGGCGTGTCCACCTCCTGGGCCGTGCTGACCGGCGTCGCGGTCACCCTGGTGGTGGGGTCGGTGGTGGTGGCCGACCGGCTGGGGGCCCGGGTGGTCCGGGCGGCCCGCAGGCTCGGGCAGGCGGCGGCGGCCCTCGGGGCGGGCGACCTGACGGTGCGCATCGTCCCGGACGGCCCGCCCGAGCTGGTGGCCGCCGGGCGCGCGTTCAACGCGATGGCCGACCAGGTGGCGGGACTGCTCGCGGCCGAGCGCGAGCTCGCCGCCGACCTGTCGCACCGGCTGCGCACCCCGCTGACCGCGCTGCGGCTCAACCTCGGCGGCACCGGCCCCGAGGCCGAGCAGCGCAGGCTCGCCATCGACCGGCTGGAACAGGCCGTGGACGAGATCATCGAGGCCGCCCGGCGGCCGTCCCGGGCCGTGCCGGCGGGCTGCGACGCCGCGCTCGTGCTGCGGGAACGGCTCGCCTTCTGGTCGGCGCTCGCCGAGGACCAGGCGCGGCCGTGGCAGCTCGGTCGGCGCGACAGCCCAGCCCGGTGCCGGTCGCCGCGGCCGATCTCGGCGCGGTGGTCGACGCGCTGCTGGGCAACGTCTTCCGCCACACGCCGCAGGGGACGGCCTTCCGCGTCACCCTGCACCGGGGGAGCGGCATGGTGGGCATCCTCGTCGCGGACGCGGGCCCGGGAATTCCCGATCCGGAGAAGGCGCTGCGGCGGGGCAACAGCGGGGCAGGCTCCACCGGGCTCGGCCTCGACATCGCCCGGCGCCTGGCCGAGTCGACCGGCGGCGGGGTGCGGATCGAGCCCTCGGCGCTCGGGGGGACCGGCGTCAACCTGTGGCTGCACACCGACGGCCGGGCCGCCGACCCGCGTCGCCGTCTGCTTCGGCGCACCCGCGCCCGCGGCTCCCGTCACTGACCGTTTGTCGTGGATCGTCCGCCGATCGTCCGAAAACTCCTCCTGCGGCGGGATACATTCGGGGGACCGCAACCGGAGGGGATCGCGTTGGAGTTCCGCGTGCTCGGCCCGGTCGTCGTGCTCGACGACGGAGGGACGCCGCTCGACATCGGGCCCTCCCAGCAGCGGGCGGTGCTGGCCCTGTGCGTGCTGGCCGCGCCGCGTCCGGTGAGCACGGCCAGGATCGTGGACGCCCTCTGGGAGCAGGAGCCGCCGCCGGGGGCGGTCAACACCGTGCAGGCGTACGTGTCGAAGCTGCGGCGCGTGCTCGAACCCGGCCGGGTCCGCAGGGCGAAGCCGTCGGTGCTGGTGAGCAGGCCGGGCGGCTACGCGGTCGAGCTCCCGCCCGAGAGCTTCGACCTCGGCCGCGCCGGCGCCGCCGTCGCGGCGGGCAGGCGGTTGCTGGAGGCGGGCGACCACGCGGGAGCCGCCGGGCAGCTCCGCCTGGCTCTGAAGGAGTGGCGGGGCGAGCCGCTGTCGGGGTTCGAGAACGAGCCCTGGGCGCGCGACGAGATCGCCCACCTGGCGGAGCTCAGGCTCTCGATCGTCGAGGACGCGGCCCAGGCCGAGCTCGCGCTCGGGTTCGGGCGGGCGCTGGTGCCCGAGCTGACGAGGCTCGTGGCGGCGCATCCCCTGCGCGAGCGGCTGCGCAGGCTCGGCGCGCACGCCCTCTACCAGGCCGGCCGCCAGGCGGACGCGCTCGCCCTGCTCACCGAGGGCCGCCGGCTGCTCGTCGGCGAACTCGGCCTGGACCCCGATCCGCGCTCCCGTGAGCTGGAGCGGCGGATCCTGGAGCAGGACCCCGCGCTGACGCCCCCGCCCGCGACCTCCCATGGCCTCGCTTCCGCCGCCGGGGCGGACACGGTGGACGCCGGACAGCGGGAGAGCGCGCTCGTCGGGCGGGCGCCGAATCACGGGTCCTGCGCCGCGCCGTCACCGCGGGCGGCCCGCGGATCGTGCTCGTGGCGGGCGAGCCGGGCATCGGCAAGACCAGCCTGGCGGAGGACGGCGCGGCGCGCGCGCCGGTCGCGGTCTTCGGCCGCTGCTGGGACGGCACGGGCGCGCCGCCGTTCTGGCCCTGGGCCCAGGCCGTACGGCAGCTCACCGGACGGCACGGCGAACTGGCCGAGATGCTCGGCGCGACCGGGGAGTTCGCGCTGTACGAGGCGTTCGCCCGGCTCGTCGCCGAGCACGCCGCGGCGCACGGCAGGGTGCTCGTCGTCCTCGACGACCTCCAGTGGGCCGACGCCTCGTCCCTGCGCCTGCTGGAGTTCCTCGCCACCACGCGGGCGTGCCCGGAGCTGACCGTGATCGCGACGTACCGCGACACGGAGGTGGGCGGGCCGCTGGCCCGCACGCTCGCCACGCTCGTACGGCTCCCGCAGGTCGAGCGGCTCACGCTGGGCGGCCTCGGCGAGGACGCCATCGCCGAGTACCTGCGGCGGGCGGGCGCGGACGCGACGCGCGCGGCCGAGGTGGCCAGGCGGACCGGCGGCAACCCCTTCTTCCTGGGCGAACTGGTCCACCTGGACGGCGGCGAGGTGCCGGGCGCGGTCGCGGACGTGCTGCGCGGCAGGATGGCGGCGATGCCGCCGGGCGCGCCGGGCGTCCTGTCGGCGGCGGCGCTGCTGGGCCGCGACGCCCCGCTGGACGTGCTGCTCGACGTGGTGCACGACGTGATGGACGTGCCGCGCGACGAGGTGCTCGAGGTGCTCGACGCGGCCGTCCGGGCGCGCCTGCTCACCGAGCACGACATGGTCTACCGGTTCGCTCACGACATCGTCCGCGACGTGCTGCGCGACGGCCTCGCCCCGCTGCGCAGGCGCGCCTGCACGCCGGCATCGCGGCCGTGCTCGAGCGGCGCGGCACGCATCTGGCCGAGCTGGCGCACCACTACCGCGAGGGCCTGGTCATCTCCGGCATGGCGGCCAAGGCGATCGAGTACGCCCGGCAGGCGGCCGCCCACGCCATGGCCCAGTTCGCCTACGAGGACGCGGTCGAGCACCTGGGGCACGCCGTCGCCCTCACCGGCCAGCTTCCGGTGACCGCCGCGAGGCAGAGCCGGGAGCTGCGGTGCGACCTGCTGCTCGGCCTCGCCGAGGCGCAGTCGGCGGCCGGGATGAGCACGCAGGTCCACGCCACGCTGGAGGAGGCGGCCGAGATCGCCGACGCGCTCGGGGACGACGACCGGCTGGCCCGCGCCGCGCTCGGGTTCTCCGACCCGCTGTCGTGGGCGATGTACGAGGAGTGGGCCGCGGGCGGCGCGCTGACCGGGCGGATCGAGCGGGCGCTGCGGAGCCAGGGGGAGGGCTCACCCTGGCGGTCGCAGCTCCTGGCGGCCTTCGCCGTCACGGGCTGTTTCACCCGGCCGGTCGAGGAGAGCTGCGCGCTCGCGGCCGAGGCCGTACGGGAGGCCCGCCTGCGCGGGGACGACGGGTCGCTGCTGCGGGCGCTCAGCGCGTACGAGATCCTCTCGCGGGGAGTCGCCGGGCACGCCGAGCGGCAGGCGGCCATCGACGAGATGACCGAGGTGGCCCGCCGGACCGGCGACCTGGTGGCCGAATGGCTGGCCCGGGAGGCCGAGCACGTCGAGCTGGTCAAACAGGGCGAGCTGGAGCGGGCGGACCTGCTGCTGACGTGGCTGTCGGACACCGCGCGCAGGATCAGGCAGCCCGCCCTGCTCAGCCTCACCGCCTGGCTGTCGGCGATCCACGCCTATCTCCGCGGCGACCCCGGCCGCGCCGTGGCGGAGGCGGAGGAGTCGGCCCGGCTCCATCCGGAGGGCGCCTTCGGCCGCGACCACGCCGAGAGCCGGGCGGCGTCTTCCGCGCCTGGCGGCGCGGACGCGGGGTGACGCGGCGGCGGCGCTGACGCCGGCCGAGGAGGCGCTGGCGCGGCGGCCCGGCCAGCCCGGATGGCTGGTGCTGCGCTGCGCGGCCCTGCTCGACCTCGGCAGGAGGGACGAGGCCGCCGAGATCCTCGCAGGGCTGGCCCGCGACGGCTTCGCCGCGATGCGAGGAGATCTCGCCTACCGGTTCGTCCCCGACCTGCTGAGCGAGGCGTGCCTGGCCCTGGGCGACACGGCCGCGGCGGCGGCGCTGCACGACCTGCTCCTGCCGCATCAGGGCCGCCTGCTCGGCTGGTCGGTGACCGACCTGTGCCTGGCCCGCCTGGCGCTCGCGCGAGACGACCGCGAGGCCGCGGGCCGCCGCCTGCGCGCCGCGCTCGCTCTCGTCCGCCGTTCAGGGGCGGCCCTGTACGAGAAGCCGATCCTGGCCCTGCTCGACCGCGTGTGATCACCCGTTCTTCAGGGCCTCGGCGAGGGTGTCGCGCAGCGGTGTTGTCGGGCGGCCGATGAGGCGGGACAGGTCGCCGGGGGTTTCGCCCAGCCAGCCGTCGGCGATGCCGGCGTCGATCTGGGCGAACAGGGCCGCGACCGGTCCGGGCAGGCCGCCCGCCTCCAGCGCCTTGGCGTACTCGGCGACGGGCAGGTCCCGATACTCGACCGGCGTACCGGACAGTTCTGAGACCACGGCGGCCAGCTCGGGCATGCTCCAGGCGACGTCGCCCGTCAGCTCGTACACCGCGTTGCGGTGCCCTTCACCTGCCAGGACGGCGGCCGCGGCGGCGGCGAAGTCGGCGCGCGCCGCCGAGGCGACGCGGCCGTCGCGGGCGCTGCCGGAGATGACGCCGCTCTGCGCGCCCTGCCGGGCCGCCGCGACGTAGTTCTCGTGATACCAGCCGTTGCGCAGGAAGGCGAAGGGCAGCCCGCTCGCGCGGATGTACTCCTCGGTCGCCTTGTGGTCGGGCGCGAGGCCCAGCGGGGTGGTGTCGGCGCGCGGGATGCTCGTGTAGGCGAGCAGTTCGGCGCCGGCCGCCCGGGCGGCGTCCACCACGGCCTTGTGCTGGCCGACCCGCCGGCCGGGGTCGGTGCCGGACACGAGCAGGACCCTGGTGGCGCCTTCCAACGCCGCTTCCAGGGTGGCGGGGCGGTCGTAGTCCGCCTCGCGCACCTGGATGCCCCGCTCGGCCAGGTCGGCCGCCTTCTCCGGGCTGCGCACCGCCGCGACGATCCGCGAGGCGGGGACGCGCGCGGCGAGATCCTCGACGACCAGCCGGCCGAGGTGCCCGGTGGCTCCGGTCACGACAATCATGGTTTCTCCTCCACAGTGCTTTCTAGTGGTTAGTGCTTTCTATCAGAAAGTACTTCGAGAGCGTAAGCTGGCCGCCATGGAGGAGTTCGAGGACCTCGTCGCCGACGTCTTCTCGCGGAAGTGCACCTCGCGCACCGTGCTGGAGACGATCACCGGCCGGTGGGCGATCCTGGCGCTGGCGGCCCTGTACGAAGGGCCCTACCGCTTCAACGCCCTGCGCCGCCGCGTGGACGGGGTGAGCGAGAAGATGCTGTCCCAGACCCTCCAGGCGCTGGAACGCGACGGCATGGTGCTGCGGGAGGCCGAGCACACGATCCCGCCGCGGGTCGAATACAGCCTCACCCCGCTCGGCCGTGAGGCCGCCGAGCGCCTGCTTCCCCTCATCGCCTGGACGGAGGAGCGCATGCCCGAGGTCGTCGCCGCCCGGGAGCGCCACGCGGGACGCTGAACCCCGGCAAGCCCGCGCCAAGTTCGGAACAAGACCGCCCGCCGAGCCTGTGCGGCATGGAGACACAGCTGACAGGTCCCTGGCGGATCGCGCCCGACGTGGTGCTCGTCCCGGTGATCGAACCCGCGGCGGCGGGATACGCGCACGTCAACTCGATGGTCATCACCGGGCGCGAGCCGGTGATCGTGGACACCGGCGCGGCCGAGCACCGCGAGCGCTGGACCGAGGACGTCTTCTCCGTCGTGGAGCCGCGCGACGTGCGCTGGATCTTCCTGAGCCACGACGACCCCGACCACGCGGGCAACCTGGAGGTCGCCCTGGAGATGTGCCCGGACGCGACGCTGGTCACCGGCTCGCCCCCGCGTCCCGGGCGCGGCTTCGCGCCGCCGCCGGGCCGTACGCGCCGGATCGTCGACGACGAGTCGTTCGACGCGGGCGACCGGCGGCTGACCGCGGTGCGGCCCCCGCTCTACGACGCGCCCGCGACCCGAGGGCTGTACGACGACCGCAGCGGCGTCTACTGGGCGGCCGACTGCTTCGGGGCCGGGACGCCGGTCGCGACCGCGGACGCGGGGGACCTCCCGCTGGAGGACTACCTGGAGGCCGTGCGCGCCTTCGGCGCCGGGCTCAGCCCCTGGCACCGCTGGCTCGACCCGCGGATCTTCGGCCGCCACGTCGACCGGCTCGCGGCCATGGAGATCATCGCGATCGCCTCGGCCCACGGGCCCACCGCGACCGGGGACCGCGTCGCCCGGGTGATCGGCGCCGTACGCGGCCTCGCCGGCAGGCCCGATCCCGGGTGAGTCACCGCCGGACGACTGCGGTCCGTGACGGACGGGACGGACGCCCCACGTCCGTACGAGACGAGTCGGTCCAGGTCACCGGTGCTTTGCTCGTTGATGGGCGGTTCAACCCGTTGCCATACACGCAGTTAACGTGGCGGGACTGTCGAAGCCTTTTCTGGGCAGGCACGATGTCTTGTGAACGACATCCAGCACCACGATCTCGCAGGCGGGCTTCCCGGCAGGGGCCGGGCCGCGAGCGAGCGCGACCATAGAGCCGGTGGGCTCCGGGACCTTCCCGGCGTGACCGCCGAGCCGGAGGGCGAGGAGGTCCAGTGAGGGAGATCTGGCCGGGGGATTCCTATCCGCTCGGGGCGACGTACGACGGCGCGGGCACCAACTTCGCGCTCTTCTCCGAGGTGGCCGAGCGCGTCGAGCTGTGCCTGTTCGACGACGACGGCAACGAGGAGCGCGTCACGCTGAGCGAGGTGGACGGCTTCGTCTGGCACTGCTACCTGCCCGGGGTGGGTCCGGGCCAGCGGTACGGCTACCGCGTCCACGGGCCCTACTCGCCCGCCGACGGCCTGCGCTGCAACCCCAACAAGCTGCTGATCGACCCGTACGCCAAGGCGGTGGAGGGCTCGGTCAACTGGGACCAGGCGGTGTACGGCTACCGCTTCGGCGAGCCGGACAGCCGGGACGACAGCGACTCGGCGCCGTACGTGCCGAGGTCGATCGTCGTCAACCCCTTCTTCGGCTGGGGACACGACCGGCCGCCGGCCACGCCGTACCACGACACGGTGATCTACGAGGCGCACGTGCGCGGCCTCACGATCAGCCACCCGAAGATCCCCGAGCGGATCCGGGGCACGTACGCCGCGCTGGGCCACCCCGAGATCATCGACCACCTCACCTCGCTCGGCGTCACCGCGATCGAGCTCATGCCGGTCCACCAGTTCGTGACCGACCACATGCTGGAGAAGCGGGGGCTGTCCAACTACTGGGGCTACAACACGATCGGCTTCTTCGCGCCGCACAACGCGTACTCCAGCTCCGGGCAGCGCGGCGGGCAGGTGCTGGAGTTCAAGGCGATGGTGAAGGCCCTGCACGAGGCGGGCATCGAGGTGATCCTCGACGTCGTCTACAACCACACGGCGGAGGGCAACCACCTGGGCCCGACCCTGTCGATGCGCGGCATCGACAACGCCAACTACTACCGGCTGGTCGAGGACGACCGGCGCTACTACATGGACACCACCGGCACCGGCAACAGCCTGCTGATGCGCAGCCCGCACGCGCTGCAGCTGATCATGGACTCGCTGCGCTACTGGGTGCGCGACATGCACGTGGACGGCTTCCGCTTCGACCTCGCGGCCTCCCTGGCCCGTGAGCTGCACGAGGTCGACCGGCTGAGCGCGTTCTTCGACCTCGTCCAGCAGGACCCGGTGCTGTCGCAGGTCAAGCTCATCGCCGAGCCGTGGGACGTCGGACCCGGCGGCTACCAGGTCGGCAACTTCCCGGCCCGCTGGACCGAGTGGAACGGCCGCTACCGCGACACGATCCGCGACCTGTGGCGGGGCGAGCCCGCCGCGCTGCCGGAGTTCGCCAGCCGCCTCACCGGGTCGAGCGACCTCTACCAGGACGACAGCCGCCGCCCGGCCGCGTCGATCAACTTCGTCACCTGCCACGACGGCTTCACGCTTCAGGACCTGGTGTCGTACAACGACAAGCACAACGAGGCCAACGGCGAGGACAACCGCGACGGCGCGGACGACAACCGCTCCTGGAACTGCGGGGTGGAGGGCCCGGCCACCGGCCCGGTCGCCCAGCTCCGCGAGCGCCAGAAGCGCAACTTCCTGGCCACGCTGTTCCTGTCGCAGGGCGTGCCGATGCTGTCGCACGGCGACGAGATCGGCCGCACCCAGCAGGGCAACAACAACTCCTACTGCCAGGACAACGAGATCAGCTGGGTCGACTGGGGCACGATCCTCGAGGCCGGCGCCCGAAGCTCCACCACCGGGGACGACGCGGGAACCAGGGAGAAGCGCCAGCTCCTCGACTTCACCCGGCGCCTGGCCCGGCTGCGCCGCGACCACCCGGTCTTCCGCCGCCGCCGATTCTTCTACGGCCGGCCCGTACGCGGATCGCACGACGAGCTGAGCGACATCGCCTGGCTCACGCCGTCCGGCGCCGAGATGGCCGACGCCGACTGGACGAACGGCTACGCCAAGGCGCTGGCGGTGTTCCTGAACGGCGACGCCATCACCGAGCCCGACCGGCGCGGCCGGCGGATCCGCGACGACTCGTTCCTGCTGTTGTTCAACGCCCACCACGAGGTCATCAAGTTCACGATCCCCGACGACTACGGCGAGCTGTGGGCGACCGAGCTGGACACGGCGATGCCGGTGCTGAGCGAGTCGCGGGTGTGCCGGGCCGGCGAGGCCGTGCCCGTCAGCGGCCGATCGGTGCGGGTGCTGCGCCGGGTCGGGCCCGTGCTGGGCTCCTGACCAGCACCGATGCCCGAATAGAGTGCGATGCGGCGTTAGTCCGCGTCGCGCCGGGCAAGAGGGGTTCCCGTCCGTCGCTTCTCCCGTCCGTCGCTTCTCCTGGCCGTCGCGGTGCTGGCCGGGGCGCGCTCGTGACGTGCACTATGAACACGACCTCCGGAAACGCGCTGCGAAAGGCGGTTCGGTGACTTCTACCTATCGGGTGCAGCTGACGCCTGACTTCGGATTCGCCCAGGCCGCGAGCCTCGTCGGATACCTCCGTGACCTGGGGGCAGGCCACCTCTACCTGTCGCCGATCCTCCAGGCCTGCCGGGAGTCCCAGCACGGGTACGACGTGACCGACCACGGCCGCGTACGCGAGGAGTTCGGCGGCGAGGAGGGCCTGCGGGCGCTGGCGGCCGAGGGCATGCCGCTGGTCTCCGACATCGTGCCCAACCACATGACCGTGCCGGTGCCGGAGTCGGACAACGCCCAGCTGTGGGCGGCGCTGCGGGACGGTCCGGGGTCGCCGGCCTCCCGGTGGTTCGACTTCCAGTGGCCGGTCACCCTGCCGCTGCTCGGCGACGACGCCGACGAGGCGCTGCGTGTGGACGACGGCGTGGACGGTCAGGTGCTGCGCTACCACGACCACGCGTTCCCGATCAGGCCGGGCACCGAGCACCTGCCGCTGCCGGAGCTGCTGGAGGCCCAGCACTACCGGCTGGCCCACTGGCGCGAGAGCCCCGGCTACCGGCGGTTCTTCGACGTCTCGTCGCTGATGGGCCTGCGCGTGGAGGACCCCGAGGTCTTCGAGGCCACCCACGCCGTCACCTTCCGCCTCATCGACGAGGGGGTGATCCACGGGCTGCGCGTGGACCACCCGGACGGCCTGGCCGACCCCCGCGGCTACCTGCGGTGGCTGCGCCCGCACGTGCCCGGCCCGCTGTGGGTGGAGAAGATCCTCATCGACGGCGAACGGCTGCCCGCCGACTGGCCGTGCGACGGCACCACGGGATACGACGCGCTCAACATGGTCACCCGGCTGTTCGTCGACCCGGCCGGCCGTGACGCGCTGATCGAGACGTTCGGCCGCCACACCGGCGTACGCGACGACTACGAGACCGTGCGCCACGACTCCAAGAAGTACGTCATCGACCTGTTCTTCCGGGGGGAGGTCGACCGGCTGACCGACGATCTCGGCGACCCGGAGCTGCGCGACGCCGTCGTGGAACTGCTGGTCGCGATGCCCGTCTACCGGGCGTACGTGAACCCGGGCGAGCAGCCGTCCGCCGAATCCGAGGCGATCATCCAGGAGGCGGCCGGGCTGGCGGCCACCAGGACCGACCCCGATGCGGTGGCCAAGGCCGCCAACCTCGTCCTGTACGGCCCGCCCGAGGCGGTCACCCGCTTCCAGCAGACCTGCGGGCCGGTCATGGCCAAGGGAGTGGAGGACACCGCGCTCTACCGGTGGTATCCGCTGGCCTGCCTCAACGAGGTGGGCGGGGAGCCCGACAGGTTCGGGGTGTCGCCCGCCGAGTTCCACGAGTTCTGCGCCGGGCTGCCGCCGCGGACGATGACCACGCTGTCCACCCACGACACCAAGCGGTCGGAGGACGTGCGCGCCCGTCTCGCGGTGCTGTCGGAGATGCCCGAGGAGTGGACGATGGCCGTCGACTCCTGGACGGCGGCCGTGTCGTTCGACCCCAAGCTCGACTACCTCGCCTGGCAGTCGCTGATGGCGGCCTGGCCGATCGGCCTCGACCGCTTCACCGACTACCTGCTCAAGGCCGCGCGCGAAGCCAAGACGTCGATCTCCTGGCTGAACCCCGACCCGGCGTACGAGGAGGGGATCAGGGACTTCGCCCGGCGGGCCATCGACGCCTGCGGCTACTCGGTCGCCTCGTTCACCGAGGTCGTGGACCGGTACGCGCGGGTCAACTCGCTGGGGCAGAAGGCCGTCCAGCTCCTCATGCCGGGCATCCCGGACGTCTACCAGGGCAATGAGATCACCGACTTCTCGCTGGTCGACCCGGACAACCGGCGGCCGGTGGACTTCGAGCGGCGCCGCCGGCTGCTGGCCGAGCCCGACGACAGCTGGGACGGCCAGAAGATCCGTGTCACCGCCGCCGCGCTCCGCCTGCGGCGGCGGCTCGACCCCGAGGCGCCGTACGCGCCGGTCGAGGCGGGGGAGCACGCGATCGCGTTCACGCGGGGCGTTCCCGGGCAGGGGACGGCGGCGGTCGTGGTCGCGACCCGGCTACCGGTCGGGTTGGAGCGCAGGGGCGGCTGGGGGAGTGAGACGATCACGCTGCCGCCGGGGCGCTGGCGCGACCTGCTCACCGGCGCCGAGCACGCGGGTGAGGTGCGGATGGCCGACCTGCTGTCCGCGTACCCGGTCGCGATTCTCGAAGGCTGACGGCTTCGTCCGATAGGGGGAGATGCGCATGTTCGAGGTGTGGGCGCCCGAGGCGGTGCGGGTCCAGGTCGAGTACGGCGGCGCCCGGCACATGATGTCCCGGGGGGAGGGCGGCTGGTGGACCGCCCCCGGCGACGAGCACGACCTCGACTACGCCTTCTTCGTGGACGGCGATGGGCCGTTCCCCGACCCCCGGACGCGGCGGCAGCCGTACGGGGTGAACGGCCCGAGCCGGGTCTACCACCACGACAGGTTCACCTGGAGAGACCAGGACTGGCTCGGCCGCGACCTGCGCGGTGGGGTGATCTACGAGCTGCACGTCGGCACGTTCTCGCCCGAGGGCACCTTCCGGGGAGTGGCCGACCGGCTGGAGCACCTGGTGGAGCTCGGCGTCGACTTCGTCGAGATCATGCCGGTGCCGCCCGTGCCGGGAAAGCGCAACTGGGGCTACGACGGCGTGGACCTCTACGCGGTCTTCGAGGAGTACGGCGGGCCGGACGGGCTCAAGAGCCTGGTGGACGCCTGCCACCGGGCCGGTCTCGGCGTGATCCTCGACGTCGTCTACAACCACCTCGGGCCTTCGGGCAACTACCTCGCCAAGTTCGGGCCCTACTTCCACGACGCGAAGGGGTCCTACTGGGGCGACGCGGTCAACCTGGACGGGCCCGGCTCGGACGAGGTGCGGCGCTACTTCATCGAGAACGCCCTGCAGTGGCTGCGTGACTACCACATCGACGGGCTGCGCCTCGACGCCGTGCACGCCCTGCACGACAAGCGCGCCGTCCACTTCCTCGAGGAGCTGTCGGCCGAGGTCGACGCGCTGTCCGCCGCGGTCGGCCGCCCGCTGACGCTCATCGCCGAGTCGGACCTCAACGACCCCCGCATGGTCACCCCGCGCGAGGCCGGCGGCCTCGGCATGCACGCGAGCTGGAACGACGACGTCCACCACGCCATCCACGCGAACGTCACCGGGGAGACCAACGCCTACTACGGCGACTTCGCCACCCTGTCGTCCCTGGCCAAGGTGCTGACGTCCGGCTACTTCCACGACGGCACCTATTCGACGTTCCGGGGGCGCTCGCACGGCAGGCCGGCGATTGGGATTCCCGGGCACCGGTTCGTCTGCTGCGCGCAGAACCACGACCAGATCGGCAACCGGCCCGAGGGCGACCGCATGCGGCCCGAGCAGCTCCGCCTCGCCTCCGGGCTGCTGCTGACCTCGCCGTTCACCCCGATGCTGTTCATGGGCGAGGAGTGGGGCGCGACCACCCCGTTCTACTTCTTCACCGACCACTTCGAGCCGCACCTGGCGGAGGGCGAGGGCGAACGGCGCAGGAAGGAGTTCGAGGGCTTCGGCTACGACTGGAAGGCCCCCGAGCCGGGCGAGGAGACGACCTTCCTGCGCTCCAAGCTCGACTGGGAGGAGCTGGCCAAGGACGAGCACGCCTCGCTGCTGGGCTGGTATCGCGACCTGCTCGCGCTCCGCAAGTCTCATCCCGATCTCACCGATCCCCGTCTCGACCGGGTGCGGGTCGAGGTGGACGAGGAGCGGCGCGTCCTGGTGATCGAACGCGGCTCGCTGCGGATCGCCGCCAACTTCGCCGAAGGCCCGGTCCCCGTACGGCTGGCCGCGTCGCGGATCCTGCTCGCCTCCGACGAGTCCGCCCGCCTGACCGACGACGTTCTCGACCTGCCGGGCCGCTCCCTGGCCGTCACGGAGGTCTGATTTTCTTGGAGTCCCAGGCGATCGGTCCGGAGACAGTCACGGCAGAGTAAGGAGTTCGCCAATTAGAGTCATGATCACCGTGTTTTGTCGTCTCGAAGGCAGGTGATCATGGCCGTGGTGCTCTATCGGAACGCCACTTATTCCGTCAGCTTTCTCGTTCAGGCCATCGATCACGGGGATATCGCGCTGCCCGACATCCAGCGGCCCTTCGTCTGGCAGGCGACGAAGGTCCGCTCGCTGTTCGACTCCATGTACAAGGGGTTCCCGGTGGGGTTCCTGCTTTTCTGGGAGACCGACGCCGATCCGGGCGCCCGGCAGATCGGCTCGGCCCGGAAGGTGCCCCGTTATCTCATTGTCGACGGCCAGCAGCGGCTCACCTCGCTCTACGCCGTCATGGAGGGGAAGGAGGTCCTGCGGGAGGACTATACGAAGACCCGCATCCGGATCGCCTTCCGCCCCTCCGACGAGACGTTCGCCGTCACCGACGCGGCGATCGAGAAGGACCCCGAGTTCGTCCCGGACATCAGCGTGATGTGGACGACCCCCAACATCCGACAGACGGTCCGGGAGTTCCTCCACCGGCTTGAGTCGCGCCGCGAGATCGACGTCGAGGAGCGCGACCGCATCGAGGACCGCCTTCACCGGGTGCATGAACTGAGCAACTACGTGTTCAACGTGACGGAGCTCGCCCGGTCGGTCGACGAGGAGCGGGTGGCCGAGATCTTCGTCCGCATCAACAGCGAGGGCGTCACGCTCAACCAGGCCGACTTCATTCTGACCCTGATGAGCGTGTTCTGGGAGAAGGGCCGCCGGGAGTTGGAGGACTTCAGCCGGCTGAGCAAGAAACCGGAGCTCGATACGGCATCCCCCTTCAACTGGTACATCCAGCCCCAGCCGCCGCAGCTTCTCCGCGTCACCGTCGCGCTCGCGTTCCGGCGGGCGGTGCTCAAGAACGTCTACACCCTGCTGCGCGGGCGTGATCTGGCATCGGGAGACCTTTCACCGGAAGGCAGACAGGCCCAGTTCGCCCGGCTGGAAGAGGCGCAGAAGCACGTTCTGAACCTCACGCACTGGCAGGAATTCCTTCTCTGCCTGGAACGCGCCGGTTTCCGGGGCAGCAAGATGATCACTAGCGACAACGCCATCCTCTTCAGCTACGCGATGTGGCTCTTCGGTAGGGTGCATTACCAGGTGCCGATCCGCCGTCTCCGTGAGCTCATCGCGCGGTGGTTCTTCATGGCGCACATGACGAGCCGTTACTCGGGATCCTTCGAGACGCAGGCGGAACGCGACTTCGCCCTCCTCGACGCCGTGACCCCCGGCGACGCCGAGGGCTTCTGTGCGGTGGTCGACAAGACGATCAACGACACGTTGACGAACGACTTCTGGACCATCAGGCTCCCCAACGACCTGGCCACCTCCGCGTCGAAGTCGCCGGCGCTCATGGCCTACATCGCGGCCCTCAACATCCACGACGCCCCCGCACTACTGTCGCGGATCGGCGTCCGTACGCGGCTCGACCCGGCGATCACGGCGAAGAAGGGCCTCGAACGTCACCACCTGTTCCCGCGCAAGCATCTGCGTCAGAACCTCAAGGTGGCCGACACCGGCAAGATCAATCAGATCGCCAACATGGCCCTCGTGGAGTGGCACACAAACATCGCCATCTCCGACAAGGCGCCGTCCGCGTACTGGCCGGAGGAGGTCGCCGAGGCGGGTCTGTCCGCCACCGAACTGTCCCGGCAGTCCTATCTGCACGCCCTCCCCGACGGCTGGACGGAGATGGACTACCCGGCGTTCCTCGCCGAGAGGCGCCGGTTGATGGCGCAGGTTACGCGGGACGCGTTCGCATTACTCGCCAATTCCTCGTACCAGCCCGAATATCCGGCGCCCGGCGACCCGGGACCCGCCCTCAAACGCACGGAGGTCTTCGGCGCGACCCTCTCGCACCTGATCGATGAGGGACTCCTCGAGGTCGGGGCCCGGCTCGTGAACCTCAAGCGGGGAACGGAAACGACAGCCATCGTCACGTCAGAGGGCAGAATCGAGCTTGACGGTGAGATCTTCGACAGTCCGTCGGGTGCCGCCGGTGCTGCGACCGGCGGCGGGAAGCTGAACGGCTGGGAGTTCTGGCACGCCGAGACGGAGAGCGGCCTGACGCTTCTCGCCGATCTTCGTGAGGAGTTCGTTCGCCGGATGACCTCAAACTGAGTTCGCCGCCGGCTCACTCAGGGCGTCCAGCATATAGGCGGACCAGGCGATGGCGGCGCGGACGGCGAGACGGCTCTCCTTCGCGGAGACGCCCGTGACCGCGGACGTGGGGCCATGGCCGTCCCCCAATTTGTTGCGGAGGGTCCCCACCTTGAGGGCGACGTCACGCAGCCCGGCCAGCATCTCGCGGACCACCGGAGAGCCTGTGGCATCGGCCTGGTCGGGGTGCACGCCGAGCGCGGTCATCGCGTCGTTCACCAGGGTCGGCACATTCGGGCTTCCGTGGACGGGCCGTCCCCGCTGCAGAAGGACGGCCTTGGCGGTCGCCTCGATGAGGTTCTTGGCCTTGCCGATGGCAAGGCTCGGATCCTCGTCGAGCGACCGCTCCAGGCGGGCGAGCTCCACCCGGATGGCCGAGGCGTCGACGAGGACGCTCGACGCCGCAAGGCCCAGGGCACGGATGGCTGCGATGGGGTCGCCGGTGGGATCGAGCGGAAATCCGTCGAGGGCCAGGCAGTGGCGGAGACGGACGAGCCGACCTCGGTCCGCCGACGGCTGTGCCTCGTAGATCTCCGCGAACCGGGCCGCCGCCTGTAAGACGGCGCTCACCACCCCGACATCGGTGAGATCGAGAAGCCGAAGGGTGTGCGACACGTGGCTGGAGGTGCTGGGGACGATCACCGCGTCCTCGTGTCGCGTCACGGGCCTGCGCTTCAGCGTTATGCCCACCGCCGCGAGGACCCGTTCGGCGTCCGCGATCGACCCTGTGATGTCGGCGATCGCGCCGATGGAATCACTGCTGAGCAACGCGCGCTTGGTCTCCGTCACGATGAGTATCCTTCCGTATCTCCTGTCGCCCGGTCTCACGGTTGTGATCAGTGAGTGCATAAGCGAGGACATCCGCCAAGAGCCGGGAACGGCCGGCCGAGGATGCCCCAGTCCGCACCGAGTTGGTGCGGCGTTGAGCGGTCAGGCCCTGCCGAGGATGAGGTCCGCGGCGTGCCAGGCCATCGCCATGATGGGGCCGTTCAGGTTGCCCGAGATCATGGTGGGCAGCACCGAGCAGTCGACGATCCGCAGGTTGTCGAGGCCCCGCACGCGCAGTCGGGAGTCCACCACGTCGTCGTCTCCCGGGCCCATGGCGCAGGTGCCCATGGCGTGGTAGCCGCAGTAGCCGCCGCCCAGCGCCGCGTCGATGATCTCCTCGTCGGAGCCGACCTGGGGCCCGGGGAACGTCTCGGACGCCAGCCGTCCGGCGATCGGCTCCTGGGCGAAGTACTCCCGCATCCGGCGGAACAGGGCGACGCCGACGCGCCGGTCGTGTTCCGAGCCGAAGTAGTTGGGCTCGATGCGCAGCGGCGCGCCGGGGTCGGCGGAGGTGATGGCCACGCTGCCCTCCGCGGTCGGGCGGAGGATCTCGGCGACGACCGAGACCCCGGGCTGCCGCTCGACCGTGACCGTCTCACCCGCCCGGTAGGTGGCCACCGACCACGGCCCCATCAGCAGTTGGGCGTCCGGCCGGTCCAGCTCGGGCCGGGTCTTGAGGAAGGCGATCACGTCGTAGGCCGGCGCGGCCAGCGGTCCCTTGTGGTTGAGCAGGTAGCGCAGCGCGGTGACGCCCTGCCGCAGCGGCGTGGACAGCATGCGGTTGTAGCCGAGGTCGTCCTTCAGCCGGAACTTCAGCGCGAGGCATCGGTGCTCGCGCATTCGGGCGCCGACCATCGGCCGGTCCAGCCTGACCTCCACCCCGGCCGCCCGCAGCACCTCCGCCGGGCCGATGCCGGACGACTGCAGCAGCTTCGGCGTGCCCAGGCTGCCCAGGGACAGGACGACCTCCCGGGCGGCGCGATACTCGACCACGGCGCCGCCGGCGTCCCGGGCGGTGACCCCGACGACCTTGTCGCCGTCGAACAGCAGCCCGGTGACCGTCGTCCCGGTCACGACGGTGAGGTTGCTCCGGTCGCGTACGGGGTGCAGGAAGGCCCGGGCCGCGCTGAACCGCCGCCCGTCCTTGATGGTCGCCATCGCGTGGCCGACGCGTTCGTCGTCGGACTCGTTGACGTCCGGCATCGGGGTCAGGCCGAGCGACGCACCGGAGGCGATCATCTCGTCGCACAGGGGATCGGGGTCGCGCGGAGGGGACACGTGCAGCGGCCCGCCCGCTCCGCGGGTCGCCGTGGCGCCGAGGGCGTTGTCCTCCATCGCCCGGAAGATCGGCAGGATCGTGTCCCAGCCCCAGCCGGGGTTGCCGAGCCGTACGAGCTCGTCGTAGTCGGCGCGGTGGCCGCGGTTGTACACCATGCCGTTGATGGAGCTCGACCCGCCGAGAACCCGGCCGCGCGGCCATATCTCGGCCTGCCCGTCGGGACCGAACGGCTGCGTCCGGTAGTGCCAGACCTTCCGCGGATCGTCGAAGAGCTTCCCGAACCCCTTGGGCACCTGGTAAAGCGGGTGGCGGTCGGCGCCGCCCGCCTCGACGAGCAGCACGCGGACGGACGGATCCTCCGACAGCCGGTTGGCCAGGACGCATCCGGCCGACCCGGCCCCGATCACCAAATAGTCGATCATTCCCTCATCTTGCCCACGCCGCTCCGGCGAGGGTAGGCCTCACGCGGCCCGGGCGACGGGCAGCTCGAAGGTGACGGTGTCGGGGACCGCGGTGTAGAGCCGCCAGCTCAGGTGGTCGCGCTGGGAGACGACGGTGACGTGCAGGCCGCGGCCCGCCAGCCAGAGGGCCAGGTCGGCGAAGTAGCCGTCCCCCGACCCGATGACCGCCCGCTCGAACCGCAGGTCCACCCGGGCCGTACGGGCCGCCTCGTCAAGGGCCTGGTCGGCGCCGTCGGGTCCCGAGCGGGCCAGCAACTGCACCCCGCGCAGCGCGATCCCCACGGAGACGAGCGCGTTGTGGTTGACCGCCACGATGAACTGGTCCAGCGGCCCGACCGGCACCGTGTGCTGGTAGGCGCTCATCACCCGCCGTACGTCGTGGGTGGTCGGGAGGGGGGACCCGGTCAGGTTCTCGATGTCCAGGAGATGGATCGCGCGCCCGCGACGCAGTGACCTGAGGCGTGTGATGGGAGTGCTCACGATCCTTGCTCCCTTCCATGTCAACTCCTGGCGTCCATTAGAGCATGTGTTGACACAATCAACCAGTACTTGGCGCGACGTTGCCCATGTCCGAGGCATCGGATATGGTCCGGTCTGATCGGAGAACTGGCGGGAGGCGGAGCGGCGTGCGGCGAGACGTACACGTCACCGCGGCGGACATCGCCCGTCTGGCCGGCGTGGGACGTGCGGCGGTCAGCAACTGGCGGCGCAGGCACGACGACTTCCCCGAGCCCGTGGGAGGCACGTCCACCAGCCCGGCGTTCTCACTCGCGGAGATCCGGGAGTGGCTGCGCGGCCACGCCGAGGGCAGGGACCTCCCTCCGGACGAGTGGCTCTGGCAGGACCTGCGCACCACCGTCGACGACGACGACCTCGCCGACCTGATCGCCGACCTCGGGGCCTTCCTGGTGTACGTGCGGCACGAGGCGGACGACTGGGACAGGCTCTCGGCCGGGACCGACGAGGAGGTGGCGCGGGAGCTTCCGGCCCGGGTGCGCGCGGCGTGCGCGGAGACCGTCAGCGCGGAGGCGTTCCCCGAGACCGTTCCGGCGACCCGCGTGCCGCTGGTCCGCTCGATCGCCCGGCTGGCCGCGGAACGAGGCGTCCGCGACACCTTCGAGTTCCTGCGCGAGCGGTACTTCGAGGTGCACACCCGGCGCGTCTACTCCACCCCCGCCGAGATCGTCACGCTCACGCTCGACCTCGTGGGCGACGGGTTCGGCTCCGTCCTCGACCCGGCCTGCGGCTCGGGCCGCATCCTCGGCCGCGCGCTGGAGCGCTCGCCCGGGGCCCGGCTGCTCGGCCAGGACGTCGATCCGGTGGCCGCCCGGCTCACCGCCGTACGGCTCGCGCTGCGCTGCGACAACGCGCGGATCAGGCCGGGAGACTCCCTGCGCGCGGACGCCTTCCCCGGCGAACTGGTGGACGCGGTGGTGTGCAACCCGCCGTTCAACGACCGCAACTGGGGATACGAGGAGCTGACGGCCGACCCCCGGTGGGAGTACGGCCTGCCGCCACGGGTGGAGCCGGAGCTGGCCTGGGTGCAGCACGCGCTCGCCCACCTGGCGCCGGGAGGCGTGGCCGTGCTCCTCATGCCCCCGGCCGTCGCCAGCCGGAGGTCGGGCCGGCGGATCAGGTCCCAGCTGCTGCGGCGCGGCGCGTTGCGCGCGGTCATCACGCTTCCGCAGGGCGCCGTGCCCAACGTGGCGGTCGGCCTGACGCTGTGGATCCTGTGCCAGCCCGCCGAAGGCGGCACGCCCAGCCATGTGCTGATGGTCGACACCTCCGGCAGGCCGGACGACTACGCCGGGGTGGCCGTCGAGGCGTGGCGGGAGTTCGGCGCGGGGCGCGAGCTGGACGAGCCGGGTGTGAGCAGGTCGGTGCCGCTCGTCGACCTGCTCGACGAGGACGTGGACCTCACTCCCGCCCGCTACCTGTCCACGGCCGCCGACGACCTGTCACCGGAGCGGATCGCCGGAGCCCGTTCCCGGCTCGCCGAGGTGTTGCGGACCGTCTCCGGGCTGCTGCCGTCCGCCGTGGCGGCGCCGCCGGACGAGCTCGCCCTGGTCCCGCTGCCCGAGCTGGTGCGGCGCGGCATGCTCGTCCTGGAGCAGCAGACGCCGGCCCGGCCGGGGGAGGAACCCCCTCGGGGGGCGCCGGTGCTCACCGTCGAGGACGTGCTCGAAGACCGGCCCGCGTCGGGATCCTCTGAGCAGGCCGGGGCGAGGCCGATCGTCACGCGGCCCGGCGACGTCGTGGTGCCGCAGGTCGTGGC
Source organism: Microbispora sp. GKU 823 (assembly GCF_002027145.1). Lineage (NCBI taxonomy): Bacteria > Bacillati > Actinomycetota > Actinomycetes > Streptosporangiales > Streptosporangiaceae > Microbispora > Microbispora sp. GKU 823. The sequence continues at coordinate 21,531 of NZ_MWJN01000120.1, forward strand.
CGCCCCGGTCGCGCGGGTGCTGACGAAGGGCGATGCCCTGCTCGGCCCCTACCTGTCCCTGCTGCGGCCGGATCCCGAGGTGCTCGACCCCGACTTCCTCGCCGGGTTCCTCTGCGCGTCGGTCAACGTCCGCCACTACACCTCCATGTCCTCGCGTTATCGGGTGGACGTACGTCGTGCGGAGCTGCCGCTGCTGCCGTTGGAGGAGCAACGCAGGTACGGCGAGGCGTTCCGGCGCCTGGCCGAGTTCCGGTCGGCCCTGCGCGAGGCGGCCGCGCTCGGCGAGGACCTGGCCGGTCTGGTGGCCGAGGGCCTCACCCACGGCGCGGTACGGCCGCACGAGTAGGGTCGGGTGCCGTGAGCGGTGAACTGGAACATCTGGCCGCCCGGCTGCGCGAGTTCGTACGCGTGCGGGACTGGGAGAGGTTCCACACGCCCAAGAATCTCGCCATGGCCCTCGCTGGCGAGGTGGGGGAGCTGGTCGCGGAGTTCCAGTGGCTGACGGCCGAGGAGTCGGGCGAACTCGACGAGGAGGCGATGCGCAGAGTTCGCGCCGAGCTCGGGGACGTGACGTTGTATCTGGTCAGGCTGGCCGACGCGCTGGGCGTCGACCTCGCCGAGGCCGCGAACGCCAAGCTGGACGACAACGAGCGCCGGTACGACCCCGAGACCTATCGCGGTTCCGCCAGGAAGGCGCCCCCGCTGACCCCGTGACGCCCCCGGCGTCGCCCGGTCAGAGCCAGGCGAGGAGCTGGAACCAGACGGACCTGCCGTACGGGGTGAGGGCCCAGCCCCAGTGGTGGGAAAGGCCCGGACGATCGCGAGTCCCCGGCCGTGCAGGTCGAGCGCGCCGGCCTGACGTAGCCGGGGGAGCGCGGGGCAGGGGTCGTGGACGTCCACGATGAGCAGGTCCTTGTCCCGGCTGACCGTGACGCGGACCACGTTCGCCACCGAGCTTCGGGAAGCAACGGCGGAGACTGCGTCGAGGTCGCGGAGGTCGATGGAGGACCCGAGCACATCGTCCGGGATCACCCTGAGATTCCCCCTGACACACACCGATGAGTCCGGCGACCCAGGAGGTGAGATGGTCAGGCCGCGGCCCTGGCGCGGGGAAGCCACTGGACGAGAGCGGCGATGGCCAGGGTGATGACGATGAGATAGACGAGTCCGTGCTGGAACGCCACGGTGACGCCGCCGGACAGGGCGCTGTAGAAGACGATGCCGATGATGCCGACGCCGAGGGCGCCGCCGACCTGCTGGGCGGTGGTGAGGGCGCCCGCGGCGCCGCCGGCGTGGTGCGGGGCGACCCTCGACAGGACGGTGCCCATGATGGGCGCCAGCACCAGCCCCATGCCGGCCCCGTCGACGGCCAGCACGGGCACCAGCCAGCCGATCGGCGCGTTTCCGGCGACCGCGGCCAGAAGGACGGTCAGGCTGATCGCCCTGGTCAGGCCGCCGAACGCGATGATCTGACGGCCGAAGCGCCCGGCCAGGCGCGGCGCCAGCAGCGACGCCGCGAGGTAGCCCGCGCCGATCGGCGTGAAGACCAGGCCGGCGTGCAGCGCGTCCAGGCCCCGGCCCTCCTGGGAGTACATCGCGAAGATCAAGAAGTACGCCGCCATGCCCATCGAAAACGCGAGGTTGGTGAGCAGCCCCGCCGTGACGGCGCGCTCACGGAACAGGGCGAGGTCGATCAGCGGCGAGTCGTGCCGCCGCCGGGCGTAGGCCAGCAGCAGCGCGACGGCCAGGGCGAACGACACCCAGGTCCACGCCGGCCACCCCTGCTCGCGGCCCTCGATCAGCGGCAGCAGCGTGGCCGCCAGCGCGAGCGTGACCAGGGCGGCCCCCGCCGAGATCGAGCCGTACGGCACCGGCCGCGCGGCTCTCCGGAACCGTCCGCCAGGTCACCGCGAGAGCGGCGGCGCCGATCGGGACGTTGATCAGGAAGCAGGCCCGCCAGCCGAGCCCGAACAGGTCGGCCTGGATGAGCAGGCCTCCCACCAACTGGCCGAACACCGCCGCAAGCCCCATGGTCAGCGCGTACGCGTTGACGGCTCTGGCCTGGGCGGCGCCGCTGTAGGCGGTGCGGATGACGGCGAGCACCTGCGGGGCGAGGACGGCGGCCGCGGCTCCCTGGACGACGCGGGCGGCCACCAGCGAACCCACGTCGGGGGCCAGCCCGCAGGCGACCGACGCCAGCGTGAACAGGGCGAGGCCGAGGGCGAACATCCGGCGCCGGCCGAACACGTCGCCGAGGCGTCCGCCCAGGACGAGTCCGGAGCCGTACGCCAGGGCGTATCCGGCGACCACCCATTCGACGGCGGCCGGTCCGGCGTGCAGATCCCGCTGCGTGGTGGGGATCGCCACGTTGACGATGAAGAAGTCGAGGATCGCGACGAAGACACCGGTCAGCACGGTGGGGAGAGTCCCCGCGCGGGTCATTGGCACTCCCGAAATAGATAGAACGATCGGTATACGACGCGGCCAATTAGATAGACTGGTTGATCTACTGTCAAGCCCGTGCCACAATCGTCGTGTGACGACGAGACCCGGCCCCCGCGAGCGGCTGCTCGACGCCGCCAGGGAGCTCACCTACAGCCAGGGCGTGCAGGTGGGCGTCGACGCGATCCTCAAGCAGGCCGATGTCGCGAGGCGCTCGCTCTACCAGCACTTCGGTGGCAAGGACGGCCTCGTGGCCGAGGTGCTGCGCAGCGACGGCGGCCTGGACCGCTACCGCCAGGTCATGAACGAGGCCGGGGACGATCCGCGCAAGCGGGTGCTGGCCGTGTTCGACGAGCTCGACGTGATCACCTCACGGCCGGCGTTCCGCGGGTGCCGGTACACGGCGGCCGAGCTCGCGCTCACCGACCCCGCGCATCCGGCGCACGCCGAGGTGCGGGCCTTCAAGGAGGGACTGCACCGGCTGATGGCGGCGGAACTGACCCGCCACGGGCACCCCGATCCTGATGCGGGCGCCGACCAACTCCTCGTGCTCATCGACGGCGTGCTGGCCCACGCCGTCACCCGGCCCGGCGCCCGTCCCGCCCTGGCCGCGCGGGCCCTGGCGGAGGCCGTACTCGCAGCGCCGAAGTGATTCGCCTTGCCCAAATTTGACTGTTTCGGTCATCTCCTGGTTGATGATCCGCAAGGATGATCGCCAGGACGCCGCCCGGACGGTGGGCGGCGGTTGGGAAAGGACAACGTATGCGCAGGTCCGCGAGTACGGTCGTCGTCGCAGCGGCGCTGGCCGTCGGAGGGCTCGTCGCCAACCCGGCATACGCGATCTCCGCCGGCTACACCCCCGAGGGGGTGTGCGGCGCCGGCTTCGGCAAGGTCAAGCACGACGGCAGCCGGGCGGTGAAGACCGCTTCGGGGCAGGTCTTCGGGCGCGTCTACCTGCTCTACAACCGCTCGACGGGGCAGAACTGCGTCGTCACCATCAAGTCGGCGTACGTCGGCACGCCCACCAGGACCTCCGCCCAGCTCATGGTGCGGCAGCCGAACGGGAGGACGGTCGAGAAGATCGACCACCTGAAGAAGTACAAGTACTACGCCGGCCCGGTGAAGCTGAACGCCAAGGGCAAGTGCGTGAAGTACTACGGCACGATCGCCGACACGCGCGTCGACGGGGAGATCGCGAGCGGTGGCCGCCTGTCGTGGGGCAACTGCAAGTGACCCCGGACATCCCCACCACGGCCCGGTAGGGCCGGACGCAGGCGCCGCCCGGCCCGGCATCGGGCGGCGCCTCCGGCGGATAGCCGCCGTACGACGACACGCTCCCGGTGCGGGCAGGTCCCACCGGGAGCAGGCCCGGGCCCGCCTCTCTCGGATTCGCCGCCCCGCAGCCGGGTGAGCCTCCCCGCTGGACCCCCTAGCATCGGTGCGGCACGACCCGGATGCGAGGAGACGTACGTCCAGATGGGCGCCAATCACAGCCACGGCACGACCGCCCTGCCCGTTTCCCGCCGGACCGTGGTGGCGACGCTGGCCGTCATCGTTCCCGTCGCTCTGGCGACGGTGGCCGCCCTGATATGGCTGTGGCCGGGCGACGGCCGGCCGTCGGGTTCGTCCTCGTCCTCGCTGCGGCAGGTCGACGGGACGATCGTCGAGATCGTCCCCGAACCGTGCCCCACCGCACCGGACGAGCAGGCGGCCGGACCGCCCGCGGCGCCGGGCTCCGACGCCTGCGGGAACGTCCGGGTCACGATCACGAGCGGGTCCGAGAAGGGCCGGACCGTCACCACCGACCTGCCCACCGGTCCCGGTGCGCAGCGGTTCGCGGTGGGTGAGGACGTCGTGCTGGTCCACGTGCCGGACGGAGCGCTCGACGCACCCGAGTATCTGCTGTCGGACCACGACCGGTCCGCTCCGTTGTGGCTGTTCGTCGCGGCGTTCGCCCTCGCGGTGGTCGCCTTCGGGCGCTGGCGCGGACTGACCGCGCTGGTCGGGCTGGCCGTGACCTTCGTCCTGCTGCTGACCTTCGTCGTCCCCGCGATCCTCGCCGGTGAGCCGCCGACCCTGGTGGCGATCGTGGGCTCCGCCGCGATCATGCTGGCGGTCCTCTATCTCACCCACGGCTTCACGATCGCGACCTCGATGGCGGTGCTGGGCACGCTGGTCAGCCTCACCCTCACCGGCCTGCTGTCCGCGTTCGCCATCGACGTGGCGCACCTCGCGGGGGTCACCGACGACAGCTCGTTCCTGCTCGACAGCAACTACCGGATCAACGGGCAGGGCCTGCTGCTCGCGGGGATCATCATCGGTGCGCTCGGCGTCCTCGACGACGTCACCGTGACCCAGGCCGCCACCGTGGGGGAACTGGCCGTGGCCAACCCCGGCTACACCTTCGGGCGCCTCTACCGCGCCGCCGCCCGTGTCGGCCGGGCCCACATCGCCTCCGTGATCAACACGATCGTCCTCGCGTACGCCGGGGCCGCGCTGCCGTTGCTGCTGCTGTTCAGCGTCGGCGACCAGCCGCTCGGAGACGTGCTGCGCAACCCCGTCCTCGCCCAGGAGATCATCCGCAGCATCGTCGGCACGCTGGGACTGATCGCGGCCGTCCCCGTGACCACCGCGCTGGCCGCCCTGGCGGCGCCCCGGCGGCGCTCCGGCGAGGAACAGGAGGGCCACCGGCCGGCCGGTTTCGCGGCGGAAAAGGATTGGCCGGCCGAGTGGCACGTCCGATAGAACAGGCGCAGACCTACGACGACGAGAGGAGGGACGAGCCGATGTGTGCCAAGAACGTCGTGCCGGTTCCTTCCCGGGGTACGGCCGGACGCTGAACCCTGGGCGTGAGCGGGCACACCTCACCTGAGGAAGTGCAGTGAACCCCACCGATGTGATCATGCGCCCCATCGCGGGGCGCGAGGAGCCTCGACCTTTTCCGCCGCCTGCCCTACCTGCTGAACGACGAGCTGGACGACGACCTCGCCTCGCGCGCGCGCGG
>NZ_MWJN01000121.1:0-26392 GCF_002027145.1 Microbispora sp. GKU 823
TGTCGTCCGACTGCGCCGCGCTCGTCGGCGCCGACCCCGAGGCCGCCGCGCGCCGGGTCGCCGAACTCGCCGCCCTGGTGACGGAACGGCTCGACGCCGAGAACGGCTCGGGGCCCTACCCGGGGGTGCCGCGCGGCACCCGCCTGTCCGGTGGCCCGGCCGGCTGGGACGACCTGGGGCGCGCGAGCGGCAACCGGCCGGCCGAGCCGGCCTTCGCGGCCTACGACGAGCGGCCGTTCGACGTGCTCGTCGTGCTCGACGGCGCGCAGGTGCTGCGCGGCCTGCCCGGCATGCCGCAGGTGCTGCGGCAGGGCCCGCGCGCCGGGGTCTACACGATCGCCATCGACGACGACGAACGACTGCTGCCCGAGGAGTGCGCGACGGTCGTGTCCTGCGACCGCGAGGGCGGGGTGCGCCTCCACGGCGGCGGGCTCGACCCGATCACCGGCATCCGCGCCGACCGGGTCTCGCCGTCCTGGGCAGAACGCCTGGCCCGCGCGCTGGCCCCGCTGCGCGACGTGAGCCGCGACGACCCCTCGGCCGCCCTGCCCGACGCGGTCCGCCTGCTCGACCTGCTTGAGGTGTCCCTCGACCCCGCCGCGCTCGCCGAGCGGCAGGGCCGTACGACCCGGGCCCTGATCGGCGTGGGGCCGGAAGGCCCGTTCGAGGTGGACCTGAGCAGGGACGGGCCGCACGCCCTGGTCGCGGGCACGACCGGCGCGGGCAAGTCGGAGCTGCTCCAGACGCTGATCTGCTCGCTCGCGGTGGCCAACCGGCCCGACGAGATGACGTTCGTGCTGATCGACTACAAGGGCGGCGCGGCCTTCAAGGAGTGCGTACGGCTCCCGCACACGGTCGGCATGGTGAGCGACCTCGACGGCCACCTGACCCAGCGGGCCCTGTCGTCGCTGGCCGCCGAGATCCGGCGCAGGGAGCGCCTGCTGCTGGACGCGGGGGCCAAGGACATCGAGGACTACCAGCGGGCGCGCGGCGCCACCTGGGTGCTCGGCGCGGGCGGCGTCCGGCGGGCGCGCGGCGGCGGAATCTTCGCCGCCCCGGTGCCGGAGAGCGCCGGGAGCAAGGACCTGCCCCCGCTGCCCCGGCTCGTGCTGATCATCGACGAGTTCGCCGCCCTGGTCGCGGAGCTGCCCGACTTCGTGGAGGGGCTGGTCGACATCGCGCGCAGGGGCCGCTCGCTCGGCATCCACCTGATCCTCGCCACGCAGCGGCCCGGCGGCGTGGTGACCGCCGACATCCAGGCCAACACCTCGCTCAGGATCGCGCTGCGGGTCACCGACGCCAACGAGTCGGCCGACGTCATCGACGTGCCGGACGCCGCCCACATCTCGCGGACGACGCCCGGCCGCTGCTACGTGCGGGCCGGCTCCGCAGCGCCCGTGGCGGTGCAGACCGCCAGGATCGGCGGCCGCACCCCACACCCGCGCAGTGCGGGAGCGGCCGACGCGGGAGAGGACGTCCGGGTGCTCGACCTGCCCTGGCAGGCGCTCGGCCATCCGCTGCCCGCTCCGCCCGCCCAGACGGCGAGCGGCACCGACCTGGCCCTGCTCGTGGACGCGCTGCGGGAGGCCGGGAGCGACGTGCCCCGGCAGCCGAGCCCGTGGCTGCCGCCGCTGCCCGACCAGGTCGTCCTCGACGTCGGGATCGCGGGCTCCCCCGGCGGCCTGCTCGCGGGCGCCGCGCCGTACCGGCCGGGGGGCCGAGGAGGTGCCGCCGCTGCCGTTCGGCGTGACGGACCTGCCGTGGGAGCAGGGCCGGCGCCCGCTCACGCTCGACCCGCGGCACGGCGGCCACCTGCTGATCGCGGGCGGCGCGCGCAGCGGCAGGTCCAGCGCGCTGCGGACGATCGCGGGCTCGATCGCGGCCGGCGCCTCCCCCGAGGACGTGCACGTCCACGCCGTCGACTGCGGGTCGGGCGCGCTGCTGCCGCTGGTCGCGCTGCCGCACTGCGGGGCGGTCGTCACCCGCGACCAGCTCGACCGGGTGGAGCGCCTGCTGACCCGCCTGCGCGCGGAGGTCGGGCGCCGCCAGCACCTGCTGGCCGAGGCCGGGTACGCCTCGCTGGCCGAGGCCCGCGCCGCCGCCCGGTCGCGGGCCGCGCGTGACCGGGCGGGCGTGGGCGCGCTGCCCTGGCTGGTGCTGCTCGTGGACCGCTGGGAGGGGTACGTCGCCGCATTCGAGAACTACGACTACGGGCGGCTGGTCGACGCCATGCTGCAACTGCTGCGGGAGGGACCGGCCGTGGGGCTGCGGGCCGTGGTCACCTCCGACCGGTCGGGCCTGCTCGGGCAGATCTCGACCGTCTTCGAGGACCGGCTCGTGCTGCGGCTCGCCGACCCCGCCGACTACGGGCTCGCCGGGCTGCCGATGCGCGACCTGCCGAGCGTCATGCCTCCGGGCAGGGCCCTGGCCGTGGGCGAGCACGGCCTCGTGGAGAGCCAGATCGCGCTGCTGTGCGACGATCCCTCCGGCCCCGCGCAGGTGGCCGTCCTGCAGGAGCTCGCCCGTACGGCGGCGGCGCGGTTCGGCGGCGCGGACACCCCCGGGAAGTGGGCCTGGCCGTCGGAGCCGCCGCTGCGGGTGGACGCGCTGCGATGCGGATCACGGCGAGCCAGGCGCTCGACCTGGCGCCGTCGCACGAGCCGCCGTCGGCCCTGTGGGCGCTGCTCGGCGCGGGCGGCGACGCCCTCACCCCGATGGGCGTGGACCTGCAGGGCCAGGGACCGGCCGCCGTGATCGCCGGACCGCCGCGCTCGGGACGGTCGTCCGCGCTGGTCACGGCGGCGCGCTCGCTGCTCGACCGGGGCACGCCCGTGCTCGTCGTGACCCCGCGCCGCAGCCCGCTGCGCGACCTCGCCGGGGCTCCGGGGGTGCTCGCCGTGCTGGACGGCAACGCCAGAAGCGTGACCGGGGGCGGCGCCGACGACTTCGGCGGCCTGCCGGGCGCGCTCGACCCGCTCGCGCTGGTCGCCGGGCACGAGCGCTACGTGGTGGCCGTGGACGATGCCGAGCTCATCTCGCCCGACTCCGCGCTCGGCCTGGCCCTGGACGAGATCCTGCGCACCGGGCGGGACGGCGAGCACGGTTTGCTCGTCGCCGGGGCCACGGGCGACCTGGCGACGGCCTACCGGGGGTTCGCGGCCGAGGCGCGCAAGGGCAGGACCGGCCTGCTGCTCAACGTGCAGAGCCCCGCCGACGGCGACCTGTTCGCCGTACGGCTGCCGCGCGGCGCCGTCGGCGGGCCTCCCGGGCGGGGCCTGCTGGTCGTCTCGGGCACCGCGACCCCGATCCAGGCCGCGGTGCCGGATTGAGCCGCAGGGCTTGTCGGGAGCGCTCCCACCCTGTCAGCCTGCTCGGCATGATCGTGCGCATCAGGCCCTACCAGGACACGGACAGGGACGCCCTCTACGACATCTGCGTCCGCACCGCCGACGCCGGGCACGGCCGCGCGCTGATGACGGCCTTCCTCCACGCCCTCGCGGCGAAGGGCGTACCCGCCGTGCACCTGAGCATGCTCACCGTCAACACCCGCGCCCGCGCCTTCTACGACCGGCTGGGCTTCCACGAGATCCCGGTGCCCGACCCCGGCCCCGTCACCTATCTCGGCCGCTCGACCGAACCGCCGGTGACATGAGGCCGCCGGTCACATGATCAGGCCGGTCACATGAGAAGGCCGCCGTACCGCCATGGCACTCATGGCGGTACGGCGGCCGGCGGCTGCGAGTGCCGGTCAGCGGGTGGCGGACTCGATGTTGCCGCGGTAGGTCGTGATGACCCGGGAGGCCTCGTTGAGCTCTTCCGCCATACGCTGGAACGCCGCCCGGTAGCTCTGCCAGGCGTCGTGGAAGCGCTGCGCGCCGGGGCCGGTCCAGGCGGTGCCGACCTTGGCCGCCTCACGGTCGAGGTTGGCCATCGTGGCGCGAACCTGGTCCGCCTGCTGGCTGAACTGCGCGGCCATGCTCTGCATCTCCGCGGGGTCGCCGCCGAGCAAGCTGTTACCCATTCAGTCACTCCTTCATCGACAAAGGGGCCGCCCTCACCGTAAATCGTTTGTCAATCTTGTGAACCCCTTATGCCGAGCGGCTATATCGAAGGCCGGGAGAATCTGGCTTTTCCGCCGTTCTATTCCCCTTTTTCCTAACGCCCGAAAGCCAGGACGAGCGTCGGCGAGCTGTGCGGGCAGTGCGGCAACGGCCCCGCCGCCGTCGTGACGCTCCCCCCACTCGCCCTGACCGGGGAATCGCTCTCCGCGTCGGGCGACAACAACGACTGCTCCCCCGAGTCAAACTGATGGCCATGGACTGGCATCCCTACGCGCACGCGCTTGCCGGCCGAGTCACCCATCCGGGGTCGCGGTGGCGCGACGCCGTCGCCCACACTCCACGTCACCTGTTCGTGCCCGCCTGGTGGGCGTGGAGCGACAGCCACTGGGAGGCGCAGCACGGCCCGTCCGAGGAGGCGGCCTGGCTGGATGCCGCCTACCGGGACCGCACGCTCGTCACGAAGATCGGCACGCTGCATGCCGACCACGCCGAGGCGACCGACGAGCCGACCGGCCGGCCGACCTCATCCAGCACCCTGCCGACCCTGGTGCTGCAGATGTACCGCCACGCCCGCATCGGCGAGAAGAACACCGTGCTGGACGTCGGCACCGGCTCCGGGTACGGCACCGCCCTGCTGTGCCAGCTGCTCGGCGAGGAGCAGGTGGCCAGCATCGACGTGGACGACTACGTCACCACCGTGGCCGCACGGCGGCTGGCCGACATCGGCTACCACCCGAGAGTCGCGCCGGTCGACGCCACCGGGGACATCCCGTGGACGGCTGATCGGATTGTGGCGATGGTGTCGGTGCGGCCCATTCCGCCGTCATGGCTGGCCGCGCTCAACCCGGGAGGTCGCCTGGTGACGACCATCACCGGCACCTCGCTCATCGTGTCCGCCGTCAAGACGGCGGACGGCGGCGCGGCCGGCGCAGTCGAACGGGACTGGGCGATGTTCATGCGCACCAGGACCGGCGCCGACTACCCGCCGGGCCTGGCCGACCTGATGGAGACCGCGCGCACCGCCGAGGGTGAGCACATCTCCCTCGGCAGGTACCCGGTGCTCGACATCGAGGAGAACGCCTGGGAGTTGCGGTCGATGATGGAGATCATGGCTCCTGGCATCGAGCACGGCTACCGGGAGACCGACGACGCCCGGATCGCGCTCATGGTTCACGAGGACGGCTCGTGGGCACGGGCCGAGCAGATCGGCCGCGACCTACCCAGCGTGCACCAGGGCGGGCCGCGCCGACTGTGGGACGTGCTCGACGAGGCCCGCGACTACTGGCTCCAGCACGGCTCTCTGCCGCTGTACGGCGCTCAGGTGCGCATCGGCCCGGACGGGGCGATCCACCTACGGCGCGGCCGGTGGAAGGCCACGATCGCCTGAAAGCCCCCGCCCACCACGTACGCGGTGGGCGGACAGCCGGTGGCACAGACGTGGCACGCGCGGCACGACGCCCATCCGGCCCACCGATGGCTGCGGCGGGAGATCGGGCACGTCGCGCGGGCCCTGACGGCGAACGGCGATCAGAAGGGAGATCACAAGGGCGCCGGGGATGAATATGCTGGCTCCCATGCCGTCTGACACGGAGAGGTGACGTGCAGACCCGGAAGGACCTCTACCAGGCATACCGGCTGATGCAGCAGCGCCTGGGCCAGGCGCTGCTGCAGGGAGAGCCGGACGTCGCGGAGTCGCCGATGCGGCGGCACACCCTGGCCACCTTCTGCGGGGTCCTGCTGTCGGTGCTCCTGCTCGCCGTCTTCGGGATCTGGGGTGTGATCAAGCCGGGCGGCGCCACCAAGCTCACCCAGCCCGGCCAGCTCCTCGTCGAGCAGGACACCGGCGCGACCTACGTCTACAGCCAGCAGGAGCGCGTGCTGCTTCCCGTGGCGAACTACGTCTCCGCCCGGCTGCTGCTCGACACCGCCGACGTGACGGTGCGTGACGTCTCCGCCGCCTCGCTGGCCGAGCTGCCGCGCGGGCCGCTCGTCGGCATCCCCGGCGCGCCCGACTCGCTGCCGGCCAAGGACAAGCTGGTGCACGGGCCGTGGTCGGTGTGCGTGGTGGACGGTCCCGACGCCACCGGGGCACCGCGGCCGTACGTCACGCTGGTGGGCGGCGTGGACGTCGGCGGCAGGCCGCTCGGCGGCGGCGCCATGGTCGTGGACGACGGCCGGCAGAAGTGGGTGATCTGGGGCGACCGGCGGATGCGGGCGAGCTCCAGCGCGGTGAGCGCCCTGAACGCCCAGCCCCGGAAGGTGCCCGCGACCTGGCTCAACGCCATCCCCGAAGGCCCCGACTTCAGCGGCCCCAAGGTGCCGCACCTGGGCAGGAAGGTCCGGGGGCCCGACGGGAAGGTCACGGCCGCGGTCGGGCAGGTCTTCACCGTGCCCGGCATCGGAGGCGCCCCCGCCCGCTGGTACGTCCTGCTGTCCGACGGCCTCGCGCCGATCACCCTCACCCAGGCCACGCTCATGCTGGCCGACCCGGCCATCAAGGCGGCGTACGGCAAGCGCGCCCCGCGGGCCGTCCCGATCGACGCGGCCACGGCCAACGCGTCGCTCTCCAAGCAGAGCGTGGTGGGCGGCGGGATGCCCGAGACGATGCCCACGATGACCTCCCCCGCCTCCAGCACGCCGCTGTGCGCGGTCTACGCCGGCACCCGCGGCGGCTCGACCCGGGCGACGCTGACCGTCGGCTCCTCGATCGCGATCCCCACGCCCAGGACCCCGGGCGGCCAGGAGACCTTCGACCAGGTGCTGCTCCCGCCGGGGACGGCCGCGGTCGCCGGTCTGCTGCCGGGAGAGGGGCAGCTGGGGTCGATCACGAACTACTTCCTGCTGACGGACCAGGGCCGCAGGTTCGCGGTCGCCTCGGCCGACCTGCTGCCGAAGCTCGGCTACGACGCCTCCGACGCCACGCCGGTGCCCGCGCACCTGCTGCATCTCATCCCGGAGGGCCCGGCGCTCGACCCGGCCGCCGCCCGCGTGCCCGTGCCGCTCGGCAAGTAGGTCAGCCGTTGAGGCGGCGGAAGTCGTCCAAGTTCTGCTGGTAGAACGCGATGTCCTCGGCCAGCCGGTCGCGCAGGAAGCATTCGGGCTCCGCCTCGCGGGCGGCCAGCCCCGCCTCGGTCCAGAACGCCTCCGCGGGCACCTCGTCCTCGCCGGGCGGGATGAACTTGAGCGCCTCCCCCAGCGCGTCCCTGGCCGCCTCCCAGCCGCTCACCACCCGCTGGAAGAGCCTCTCGTCTCCCGGCTCCTCGGTGTACTCCAGGTCGTCGACGAGCGCGCGGCGCGCGTACCCGGCGCCGGCGAGCCGCCACTGGCCGGGGTCGATCAGCTCGGACAGTCCGACGCCGAACCGCTCCCCCTCGTCCCTGGCCTCCGCCTCGCTCGCGTACGGCACGAGCACCTCGACCCCGCCGGACCGGACCGTCCACGCCTCGGGTCCCTCGACCGGCGGCTCCTCCTGACCGGCCTCGTCCACGGTGAGCGCGAGATACAGCCGGGCCTCCGCGAGCGTCCGCGCGTACGGGATCGGCACTGCCTGCTCCATTCCCCTCACTCTAGGCTCCGGCCAGCTCCCGGTAGGTGTCGCGTACGACGAGCAGCCGGTCGAGGCGGAACCGCCCCGGCTCGGCGGCGCGCACGGCCCGTCCCCGCTCCGACCAGAACGCGTCCTCGGGCACCTCGTCCTGCCCGGGCGGGACGAATTTGATCACTTCCTCGACCGCGGCCCGCGCGATCGACAGCGCCTGCCGCTCCCCACCCTCAGGGACGTTGCCCGCCGTCAGGTCGGCCACCCACAGCCACTCGCCGGGGTCCAGCAGCTCGGACGGCTCCGCGCCGCCGAACGTCGGGAAGCCCGTGGGCGTCACCTCCCGTTCCGGGAGTCCGAACAGGTGCTCCCGCTCGGCGCCGCACGCCGCGCACCGCCCCTCGTAACAGGTGACCAACTCCCCCTCGACGCTCGCCAGGCCGCTGTCCCAGTCGGTGTCCGCCGAGCCGCAGGCGCAGGGGTTCAGGTCGAGATAGAGGTGCGCCTCGTCCCTGCTCCTGGCGATCGAGTACGGCATCACACGTTCCTCATCTGTCGCTGTGCCGGGTCCTTCGGTGCGGGGACGGTCTCGTCCTCGTCGTCGGGCGGCTCCCAGCCGGAGGGGTTGCTGAGCCTGCGCATCCGCTCCCACACGTCGAGGACCGGCGCCTGGGGCGGCACGGTGATCCACGGCGGCGGGGGCGCCGCCTGGCCCCGCGCGGCGAGGTCGCGGGCGACCGCCTCGATCTCGTGCCGCAGCCGCGCCCGCTCCTCGTCCGAGGTCGTCGCCCTCCACCGGCGCGACAGGTAGGCGTGCTCGTTGTAGCGGGCGGAGGCACAGGCGTCGTAGCCGGGATCGAGGGCGTTCAGGAAGCGGCGCATCGTCCCCTGCTCCGCCGCCGCCCGCTTCTGCAGGGTGTCGCTGATCTCGTGCAGCAGCACCCGGGCCACCACGTCGGGGGCCAGTCTCGGCGCCAGCCGGATCACGTGCGGGCCGGTGCCCGCGCTGACCTCCGTACGGCCCGGGCGTCCGCCGCCGGGGTCCTCGGGCAGCACGACGAAGCGTTCCGTGCCGAACCTGGCGGTCTCGACCGTGACGACCGTGCCGTCCGGCGTCGCGGTCACGGCGTGGACGCCCCGGCCGAAGTCGGCCGGGCGCAGGTCGGCGACGGCCGCCGGGATCTCGGCGTTCGACAGGTCGGGCAGGTGCGGGGCCCGGCCGTCGGCCACGAACGCGGTCCTGGGGATGGGCTCGGCCGTCACGTTGCCGGCGAGCGGGGCGGTGACGAGGGGGTTGCCGCCCCAGGTGCCGTCCGCGGCCGTCTCGGGCACCGGCCAGCCCGGGTCGGCCGTGCGGGCCGGGCGACGCCGAGGGCGTCGAGCCGTTCACCGATCCGGTCGGCGAACCCGTCGGACCGCCCGCCGTACAGGTCGCGCAGGTCGAGGCCGTGCCGCTCGGCCAGCGCCACCAGGTCGGGCGCACCGAGCCGAGCGCCTCGGCGAAGGACTCGCCGGACAGTTCGCCCGCGGGCGTGGCACGGTAGCGCTCGACGGTGCCGTCGGGCCGCGTGAGATGGAGGTGGACGTCGGCGCCGAGGTCGCGGGCGACCAGCCTCGCCTCCTCCACGAGCGCCATCGGCCCCGGCGCCGTCGCGTTCGCTTGGCCGATGTCGGCGATGATGCCCACCGGCTGCGTCCCCGTCCGTCCTCTCAGCACCTCGGCCATCGCTCTGCTGGGCGCCGCCGGGTCGTACGACGGCTGCCTCGCGGCCAGCGTGCGCACGGTGTCGTGGGAGAAGAAGACGCCGGGGGCGGCCGCCCGCTGCCGGTGGAAGTCCCACAGCGGCCGGGTCACGCCGGCGTCGCGACGTGCCAGCATCTCCTCCAGCGCGTGCTGGAACATGATCAGGTGGGCCGTGCCGGTCGTGCCGTGCGGGATGTCCACGGTCCGCAGCACCGTCTCCGCGCCGTCGCGCGCCACCTGGCGCACCTCGAACCGGAGGTCGAAGTCGACCCGGAACCGCACCTTGGCCCCGGTGCCCTTCTCGAAGACGCTGGTCTCGTCGCGGTTGCCGCCGCTGCCCGAGCTCGACTGCGCGGTCTGGTCGCCGGCGCCGAGGTCGGCGCCGGCGCCCGCGGCGTGCCCCCCCGCTGTACGTGCGGCCGAGCGGCAGCATCTGCCCCCCGGTCGGTGGCCGTGCCGGCGGTGTTCTGCTCGCGGTCGACCTGCCCCAGTTCGGTGTCGTTCAGGCCGAGGGCCACCGGGTCGGGCTCGGAGAGGTCGGCGTGTATCCGCACGTCCACCACCTGGCCGGGTCTGCCCGGCATGGGCAGCCGGATGAGGCGGTGCCCGTCGGGGCCGGTCATCCGCTCCAGCCGGGTCGTGAGCCCGTTCCCGGTGAGCGCCTTGGCCAGCTCGGCGTAGTGCTCCATGGCGGTCGCCCCGCCGAGCAGGTCCGTCCGGGAGAGCCGGTCGAACACGGCGCGCAGCAGCCCGTCGGCCCTGAGCCGCTCGGTCACGAAGACCTCCGGCGGCACGACCCGCCGCACGTCGGGCCGGGCGGGCGGCCGCGCGGCGACCGTGCCCTCCTTCGCCACCATGCCGTCCGGCAGCACCCTGGCCATCGTGCCGTCCAGCGTGGTCTTGCTGGCCGGGGGCACGCTGGTGATCTTGGCGACGGCGCCGCGCAGGCGGCTCGACGTGCGTTCGACCTCGATCGTGACGGTCACCGGATGCTCGACGAGCTGCCCCCCGCGGAACGCCGCCGCACGCTGGATGCGGGTCCGCTGGGTGCCGGTGGATGCCGTGCCGGTGTGCGAGCGGTCGGTGGCGGCCGCGCGGCCGCCGCTGCCGGTGTCCTGTGCCGCGCCGGCGTTCGCGTTGCCGCCGAACGTCTTGCCCGACGACTCGGCGCGGTCCTCCTGCGTGTACGTGTAGTCCTGGAGGATCTGGCCGAAGTTGTGGACGTTTCCGCCGTACGTCGCCTGGTCGCCGTGGAGCACCGCGCTGATCCTGACCGTGACGTCCTCGGTGAGGTGCGGGCCGATCTTGAGGGAGTACGTCTTGACGAAGCCCTCCGGCCCGCTCATGTCGTCGATCTTGCCCCACCAGCGTTTGCCGGCGAAGTCGCCGAACAGGCTGCGCAGCAGGACCGGGTCACGCTTCAGCGCGCCGGGCGCCACCTTGCCGATCTGGTCGAGCACGTGGTCGATCAGGCGGGTCTCCTTGCCGTTCGGGGCTTTGAGGTCGACCGTCTTCACGGTGCTCTCGCCGAGGGAGTCCCGATAGAGGTCGGGGACGTCCACACGGGTGGCGAGGTCCGGCAGCCTGTCGTGCATGCGCTTGAGCCGGTTCCCCTCGGCGGCCACGCTCATCGGAAAGTCCTTGGCGAGCCGTTCGGCGAGCATGTCGCGAGGGTGCTTCTGCTCCAGGTCGGACCGGGGGTGGCCGCCCTTTCGCGCCAGCGCCCGGTCGACCAGGTATCTGCGGACCAGCGGCACCGCCGTACGCGGGTCGAGCCGGAGGTTGCCGTCGAGCAGCCGCGTCACCGCGTCGGCCACCTGGTCGAGGGGCAGCTTGAGCTCGCCCCTGCCGTACAGGTCGAGCGCGTCGCGCTCGGGGAGGGAGTAGACGACGGTCCTGTCCCGTAGCGGCTCGGCGTCGGCCCGCCGGTTTCCCGCCTCGTCCCCGGAAACCGTGATGTCCGCCTTCATCGCGAACACGTAGTGCTTGCCGGTGTCGATGGCCAGCCGTTCCCTGCCCCAGATCGCCGTGTCGGAGATCGAGGAGGACCTGCTCCCCGCCGCGGACCCGCCGACCCCCTCCTTGCCGCCCAACGGGCCGGGCAGGGCCTCGTTCGCGCCCGTCGAGGCGTCCACCGATCGTCCGCCGCGCGTCTCCGTCCGCGTGGTGTGCGCGCCCATCGTGAAGTTGATGTCGCCGATCACCATGTCGGCCGCGGTCACGAACGCCGACTCGCCCGGCCGGGCCGTGATCCACGCCGACGCCCGGTGCGTACGCAGGCCACGCGGGCGAACGGCCAGGGCGGTGCTGTACGTCGTGGCGGGTCTTGCGGGGTCGGCGAGCAGCCACTCCGGGTGGGAGACGAGGTTGCGCATGTTGAACGCCTCGGCGAGGTGGTGGAACGACACCGAGCCCGGCCGCATCGCCTTCGGCAGCACCGACTGGAGGGCGTCGAGCACGCCGGTCCCGTCGACGTGCAGCAGGGTGGCCAGGCTCAGCGCCTCCGAGGACGTCGGGTGGCTGGGCGAGGGCTCGGTCCGGTCCTCGGGCAGCAGGTCGGAGGGCAGCAGCACCCGCATCCACACGTCGTCGCTCTGGGCCAGCGGCGTGACCTTCCCGTTTTCGATCAGGTCCACGATGAGCCGGTGCGGAACCTCGAAGACGGCCGCCGGGGAGGTGCCCTCCATCAGCGTGACCTGGTTGCCCGTGTCGTTGAGTGTCGTGCCGGTCGTGCGCCCCTTGTTCCAGTGGAAGCCCCCCTCGCCGCCGGTCGAGCCGGCCTCGCCCGGCTTCGTCTCCAGGCCGAGTGCGGGGCCGATGTCCCGGGCCCCGCCGCGCGACCGGCTGACCGTGCGGCCGGAGGTCTCCGACGAGATGTCGAGGTCGGCCGGGACGTCGGCGGCGCTGGTGCCCAGGAACTCCTCCTGGCCTGACTGCGTGAACCGGATTCGCACCGTGAAGTGCCGGCTGGCCCGGCCGATGCCCTGGCTGACCAGGTCGAGGAGGATGCCGTCCTGCAAGGCCTGGTCGTAGCCGGTCTGCAAGCGGGCCGGGGAGAACTGCTCGGCCACCTCGATCATGTTGGCGATCTGGCTCGCCCGGGTCAGCGGATCGCGGGACAGACGGCCGTTCCCGTCCGGCAGCAGGCCGAGCGCACGCAGTTGCGTCACGACGTTGGCGCGCGCCTCGTCGAAGTTCCTGACACTCTCCGGCCGCTCGCTGGCCTGGACGAGCGCGGGCCCGGCCCCCGTGATGCCGCCCGCTGCGCCGCGTGACCAGCCGGGCAGCCTGGGCAGGCGGCCCTTCGGCACGCCGGGCTTCGGGTCGTCCCTGAGGCTGCGTCCTTCAGCAGGGCCGACCGGTCGACGGGAAGGCCGTAGCGGTACGCCTGCGGCTCCGGCATGCGGAAAAGGCCCGTGCTACGGCCGCTGAGGGGGGCACGCGGGGCGTCGTCGGTGTTCAACTGCACGGTCACCGTGTGCTCGAGCTCCAGCGTGTACGCCTGGGTGTGACCCGCCCAGCGCTGCACGCTCGGCCGGATGGCCGTGCCGCCCGCGCTCATCGACCGCGACCGCGACCAGGAGCGGCCGAGCCCGCCCGTGAGGCGCGGCGTGGCGGTCTTGTAACCGTCGAGACCGGCGGCGTGGAGCATGTGCTGATCGCCGACGGGAAGCTGGACTCCCGCGGTGCCCTTGACTTCGAAGGACCGGCCGGCGGACCGTGAGCCCGACGCGCCCGAGAACCCCACGCGAAGCCGCTCCAGCCGGTGCTTCCTGCTCGGCGTGCCGACCGGCCGCGCCGTGTCCATCACGACCCGGGTCTTGATCCGCACATGGCCGACCAGCCGCCCGTTGACGGTGATCGGGCGGCGCAGCCCCTCGGGATCGTTGATCGCCTCGCCGAGCCGGGCCGGCAGCTCCTTCGTCATGATCGTGAGGATCTGGTCGCGGGTCATGCCGCCGATCTCGGAGTGGCCGGTCCGCTCCGCGGTGCGCTCGGCGAGGTCCTGCAGCCCGGTCAGCCCGGTGACCGCGTGCTCGGGGAACGGCGTGCGCTGCCACTCCTTTCGCGAGAGCCGGGTGACCTCGACCGGTCCCCGCTGCGCGTGCGTGTGCGGCAGATACACCCGCAGGCTCTGGGCGTCGTCGGCCGTGCCGCTGTCCACGCGCGCCGTCTCGGTGCCGGACGCGGTGCGCAGCTCCACTTCCGCCGAGGCGAGCCCGTCGAGCACCAGCGCCTCGCCCGCGTTGTCCTGCACCGCGCCGGCCAGCGCGAAATCCGACGCGTTGCCGCTGAACGACTCGCTCCTGCCGAAGGTGGCGCCGGCCTTGAACACGCCGAACTTCATCAGCATCCCGAGCCAGTGGACGTCCTGCCACGGCTTGGTCAGGGCGTTCACGTCGAGATTCGGCGCCAGGCGCACCGCACGGTTGGCGGTGGCGGAGGCCGAGCGGCCGCCCTGCGGCAACTGGCCGAGCATCGACTGGGAGTGCCGCACCGGATGGCCGAAGACCTCGACCAGGTCCGTGACCTTCAGCCGCAACCGCAGCTCGGCCCGCGTGCCGCGGCCCACCCGCAGCACCACGCCG
This sequence comes from Microbispora sp. GKU 823, assembly GCF_002027145.1. Lineage (NCBI taxonomy): Bacteria > Bacillati > Actinomycetota > Actinomycetes > Streptosporangiales > Streptosporangiaceae > Microbispora > Microbispora sp. GKU 823. The sequence continues at coordinate 13,933 of NZ_MWJN01000121.1, forward strand.
TCCTGTGACACCAGCCATCTGAAGTTCGACCGCAACACCTGCGACAGCTCGTCGGGCGCGTAGCGGTGGTCGATCCCGGCGCGTTCGAGCATCTCGTTGACGACCTGCGTGAGCCGTTCGAGATGGGGCAGCCGGCCCGCCGGGGTCCCCTCCGTCATGGCCTCCGGCGACGGCAGGGCGTCCGCCACCGCCTCCTTGTACGCGCTGTGGGCGGCCTCCGCCTCCCGGGCCAGCCGGGCGATCTCCGCGGGCAGCGTGCTTGTACGGCCCGCGGGGAGGGCGTTCAGGGCGTTCTCCAGCGTCTCGTACGCGGTGCGCGCCTCCACCGCCCGCCGCATCGCCCGCGCGTACGCCTCCTTGCTCCGGCGGGCACGCTCGGCGCTCGCCCGGTGGACGTCGCGGTCGGCCAGCGCCTTGCGGCGGCGTTCCTCGGCGCCGCGGTCCTCCTCCCGCGACGCCTTCGCGGCGGCCTCCTCGGCCTTGTTGGCGTCGGCCCTGGCCGCCCTGGTGCTGCCGATCTTCTCCTTGACCGCCTTGAGCAGCTCGTCGGCGGCGTTCGCCATCGTCTCCCGCTGGGTGCGGGCCAGCCCGAGCAGGTCCGCCACCGGATCCGACGCGGACGAATTCTGTGCGGTGGAGGTCTGCGCTGCGGGACCGGACGACGTCGTCGGGGATGCGGCGGACGGCGGCCGGGGCGCCGACCAGGGAGGCTCCGGGGCGAGGTGCCCGAGCCTTTCGATCTCACGCCCGAGCTGCTCGATCTCGTGCGCGATCGCGGGGCGTTCCTGCGCCGGGGCCGCCCGCCACTGCCGGTCCAGGAGCGCGTGCTCGCGATAGCGGGCCGTCACGCAGGCCGTGGCGTCCGGCTCGGCCGTACTGCTCAGGAAGGAGCGGATCACGCCCTGCCGCGGGCCGGACATCCGCTGGAAGACGTCGCTGATCTCGTGCAGCCACACCCGGGGCAGGATGTCGTTCGCCAGGCGCGGCGACAGCCGTACGACATGGGGGTCGCCGGCCGTGCCCGACCGGACCCTGGTCCTGGCGAGGCGGCCGTCGGGCACCCGGCCGATCTCATACCGGAAGTGCTGCGCGCCGCGCCGGCCCGAGTCCACGACGACCGTCTGCTCGCCGGCCGTGCTCAGCCCCGTCACGTCCGGAGCCACGTCGGACGCGTGGAGCGACAGGAAGCCCTGCTCCGCCTCCTGCGGCGACACGTCGGCCAGGTGCGACGGCCTGCCGTCGGCGACGAACAGGCTCCGCGCGATCGGCCGGGCGGTCACCCGGCCACGCCCCCGGGTCGTACGCGGTCCCGGCCGCGTGCCGGACGGCGCCGCCGATGGCCCCGGCGGGTTGGCCGTCTGGCCGGAATTCGTCGCCGGGGCGGTCCCGGTTTTCGAGGAGGACGCGCCGGTGGGAGCAGCGGCGGCCTGGCCTCCGCTCGCCGGGTTGGCCGTCCCATTCGTGCCGTTGGTGGACGGGATCCCGGCGAGGGTCTCGGCGCGGCGGACGATGTCCGCGGCGGTGTCGGAGGAGCGGCCGACGCGAAGGGCGTGGTCGGATCCGCGCGGCGGAACCGCCAGCGCTTCCTCCACGAGTCCGGCCCCCGCGTCGCTCAGCCGGTCGGGCCGCCAGCCGCGTGGGTTGTCCTCCAGCACCTCGCCCGCCACCTCAACCGCGGCGGTGCGGCTGTCCGGCGTCGCATCGGCCAACCGGGCGAGCGCGTCGAGGGCCCCCTCGACCGGGAGGCCCAGGCTCTCCTCGGCGATCCTCGCCCCCAGCAGGGCGGCCGCCTCCGCGCGGAGCCGCGGCGTGTCCACTCCCTCGGCGGCACGGGCCGTGAGCCGATCCGCGAGGACCTTCATGTCCTCGCCCGACAACTGGATCGGCCTTCCGTCAGGACCCGTCAGCCTGGCGCCCCGTCCGTCGCGCAGGAAGAGCACATCGGGCGCGATCGTGAACAGCACATCGGAGACCGCCGTACGAGCCGAAGCGTGCGCCGCGGCGGTGCTTCCGGAAGTGCTGCCGCCGGTCGTCCCCGGAGACGTCGCCGGTGCCGAGGCGGCCGGTGACGCCGCGGCGGCGGACGTGGTGCCACCGGAGGGAGAACCGGACGACGGCGTCCCCGTTGAGACGGCCGGCGTGGGCGTCGCGGTGGGGGTGGCAGGTGTGGACGCGGCGGCCGGGTTGCTTGAGCCGGCCGAACCGGGGTTGGGGGCGCTCGCCACCCGACGCCGGGGCGGGATTCGGCGGTGGCCGGCTGGCCGGACGCGCTCTGCGCTGCCGTCGGCGCCTGACCCGGATTCACGGTGCCCGCACCCGCCGCGTTCGCGGTGCCCGCGTTCGTCGTGCTGCCGGAGCCGGCCGAACCGGGGTTGGCACCGCCCGCGTTGGCGGGACCGGCTGTGCCGGGGTTCGTCGTGCTCGCGGCGGATTGTGCGGGGGACGGCCCGGTGGCGACCGGCTGGCCGGAAGCGCTGGGCGCCGCGCTCGCTGTCTGGGCGGATCCGCCCGGTGTCGTGGGCGCGGGGTGCCCGGCACCGCCGGACGTGGCGGCCGGACCGCCGGAGGGCTGCCCCGAGACGGACGCGGTGCTCGTGCCGCCCGAGCCCGTGGGCCCGCCGCTGCTCGCGGTCTGACCGCCGCCGGCCCCGCCCGTGTGCGCGCCTCCTGAGGGCTGCCCGGCGGTGGGATCCGGAGACGTGCCGGCAAGGGCGCGGGTCAGGTCGGTACGCAGGCTGGTGTCGTGCGCCGAGGCCAGGGCCGTACGCGGGCTGACGACCGCCTCGATCACGTCCGGGTTGAACGGGCTGATCGTGTTCGTACGGCCCGCACCCGACAAGGCGGCCCCGAGCAGCGACTCCCCGTCGGGCATCTCCCACTGGCCGTACACGAGCCCGTTGGCGAGGACGCTCCCGGCCGGGGACGCGATCACGTTGGTCAGTCCGGTCGTCAGCGCCCGGCCGGGGAAGCGCTTGAACGCGTTGCCGAAACCGGGGGCGTCGGTGTTCAGCCTCCTGATCAGGGGCATCCTGTTGACCAGGTTGCTGATCGGGTGCGCGGCCCGCATGCCGACGGCCGCGCCGCCCGCCGCGCCCAGGGCGGCGGCGCTCGTCATCTTCCAGTCCCAGCCGTCGCGGGTGCCCCTCTTCCGCTGTTCGGACTGGGCAAGGGCGTCGCCGGCGATCTCCTCACCGATCTCCTCGAACAGCTCCCTCCCCAGGGGGTTGGCGAGGATGCGGCCGAGCAGGCCGGCCCGGACCGAGGCCAGCACGGTCCCTCTGGCGAGCGCCTGGGCCGCGGCGGGACGGCCCGCGGCGAGGGCGAGCTGTTCGAGGATCTTCTCCATCTCGGCGCGGGCGCGGGCGGCGATCGGCCCGATGAACCGTGTGGAGGTCCCGGCGGAGTAGAAGGCCGCGACGAGCGCGATGAACGTGGCGATCAGCGCGATCCAGAACACCACGTTGTTGGACAACTTCGAATACTGGGTCGAGCGGGCATAGTTGTCGGCCTGCGCGGCGTAGGCGAAGTGATTGTTCGCGACCCCGAGCAGGCCGGACTTCTCCGAGTAGTGCTCGCCGAGCCGGGTCAGGAACGCCTGCATCGACGGGCCCTGCATCCCGCTGAGCACGGCGACGGCGGCGGTTCCCACCGGATCGATGGACTGTACGACGCTCACGGTCGCGGACCGGTGGGCCCGGGCGAGCTGCCACAGCAGGCTCTCGCTCGCCTCGGGCCATGTCTGGCCCGCCGTGAGCAGGGCGACGAGGTCGTCGGCCCAGGCGGGCAGCGACTCGCCCCAGGCGGGGGTGACGTCGACGACCGTGCCGCCGCCGTCGGCGAACTCGGGCAGCCCGTCGCCGGTCGAGGTGACGTCGCCGTTCGTCGTCGTGGCCGGCTTGGCGCCGGAGCCCGTAACCGTCGTGGAGGAGTGCGTCATCGTCAGACCCGCTTCAGGATCTCGCGCACCTCTCTGGCCCTTTCGGCGTCCATTCCGCGGGCGTTCTCGGCGCTGCGCCGTACGGTCGGGCCGAGCTCGACCACCTTCGCGGCGAGTTCCTCACCCTGCTTCATCAGCGTGTCCGGACCGTCGCCCTGCATGTAGGCGGAGCGGAAGGCGGCGCCGGCCGTGTCGTGCCCCCACGGCTCGGCGGCGTTGAGCCGACGGATCTCCCGCAGGCTGGCGGCGTAGCCGCTCTCCGCCTCGGACGACGCGGCGTGCCACTGCGACAGGCCCTTCGCGAGCTGCTGCGGGCGGATGTCGACGTAGTTCACCTCGAACAGCTCGCTCATGCCACCCCTCGCCTGGCGGCTCGGGGTCGCATGAGCGAATCGCGCTGTGCTTATCGATTCGCTCGCTCCGCTCGCTCATGCCACCCCTCGCCTGGCGGCTCGGGGTCGCATGAGCGAATCGCACTGTGCTTGCCGATTCGCTCGCTCCGCTCGCTCATGGGCTCTCCGTCGTCCGCTTCGGCATCTGCATCGACATCTGCTCGAGCACGGCGTCGAGGTCACCGTCGATGTGCGCCCTCATCCGCTCGGCGGGGATGAGCGGCGCGAAGATCTCGACGACCCGGTCCTGGGCCTTGGCCACCGCGGCGTGGATGGTCCGCGTGATGGCGTCGGCCAGGCCGCGCGCGTCCTGCCGCCGGTAGATGCGCGGGTCGAGGTCGAGCCTGATCAGGTCGCCGTTCGCGCCGACGGTGGCCGCCACGAGCCCGTCGCGCGACTTCTCCGTCACCTGCACGGCACGCGCCTTCTCGTGCAGCGCGGGCGCCTCCTCCTGCAGGCGCATGAACGTGGCCCGCAGTTCCTCGGCGTACGCCCGCATTCCGGCGGCGTCCGGCGTCTGTCCCCCGGTCGTGTTCATCACCCCGATCGACCGCGTTCACCCCAATGATGATCTATGTCCAATATCCGGGATTATCACACCTCGCTTTGACATCCGGCTAGTGACGCCTCTGGCGTACCGCGCGGGTGTGGTGCCGACGTGCCGGGTGAAGTGCCGGTTCAGGTGCGCCTGGTCGTGGAATCCCACGCTCGTCGCCACGTCGGCGGGCCGTTGACCGCTCAGCAGGAGCCTGCGCGCCAGTTCGATGCGCTTGCCCGTGAGATAGGCGTGTGGCGGCAGGCCGTACGTCCGCGTGAAGCAGCGGATCAGGTGTGTCGGGTGGGAGTGGAGGACGTCGGCGGCCTCCCGTATCGACAGACCCGCCCGGACCCGGGCGTCCAGCAGTTCGCGCAGCTCCACGGCCAACTGGTGCGCCTCACGGCCGGGTGTCCGATGCCGGAACGCGTCGAGATGGAAGCGCAGTCTCTCCGCGACGAGAAGAAGGCGCGATTCGGCCTCGAGCGCCTCTCCCGGATGACCGACAGCGTGATGCAGTTGGTGGATTCGGTGACGCAGTAGTGGGTCGGCGAGGATCGGAGCGTCCACCGCCCTACCGGTGAGGCGCTCCGGCAGCACCGTGGTGTCCAGGTAGAGCACGCGCTTGCGGAAACCGGCGGCGGTGACGGTCCTGCCGTCATGCCGGACGCCGGGCGGCAGGAGCAGAACGGCGGAAAGATCGGCTGCGGCGTGCCGGCGACGGTCCAGTCCGAAGTCGACCGCGCCGTCATCGAGGATCATCAGGTCCCACGTGTCGTGGGTGTGAGCCGGATAGGCGTGATCGGTGAAGTGCGCGTGGAAGACCTCGGCGATGCCTGGCACCGGCGGCCGCCAGGCCCTGATCGTCGGCGGGCGGTGAGCGATCACGCTAGGAACGTACAAGACGGGCGGCGGTGGAGCGGGCCACGCTCATCACATCCGCCATCGCCCTACCCGGGCGGTGCATGTCCCGAAAGGTGCCACAGGGTGTCCGTTTCCCTCGATCCCGTCAACATCGCCCGCAAGCTCTCCCAATTCGACGAGTTGTGGACGCAGAAGAAGATCGCCGAGCTCAACGACTACGAAGTCAAGCTCGCCAAGCTGAAGGGGGAGTTCGTCTGGCACACCCATCCGGAGACCGACGAGCTGTTCGTGGTGATCAGCGGCCGGCTCACCATCCAGCTCCGGGAAGGGGACGTCGTCCTCGGACCCGGCGAACTCTACGTGGTGCCGCGTGGTGTCGAGCACTGCCCCGTGGCCGAGGAGGAGACGGCCATCATGCTGGTGGAGCCGATCGGGACGCTCAACACCGGTGACACCGAAGGTCCGATGACCAAGGCCGCCGAACCCCTCGAGCAGCTCGGGTAGCGAGAGCCCCCTCATCACCCCGCGAGGGCGTGCCGAGCTGGGCATGGACCGGCCGGACAACGGCGTGGCGCGGAATCTCCACGGTGTGCTCCTCGGAGATGTCGTGAGGGCGGCGGATCACGCGCCGGAGAACCTCTTCGCGAGGTCCCGGGCCCATTGCGCGGCCTTGGCCGCCTGGTCGCCGGTGACGGGCGCGCCGGGCATCCGGCTCAGGCGCTCCACCTGCTCGGCGTAGCGCAGGTGCTCCCGGTGAGCGTGTTCCCGGCAGGCGAGGCAGGTGACGCTTTCCGGACGGACCGAGGTCATCGCATAGGGCACCCGGAGTCCGCACCCGGTGGTGACGACATCCGGCGCGTCGGGCGCGCGCCCCAACGACGACGCGATCAGATTGCGGTAGGCGGCACCGGCCTGCGTCACCTGTCGCTCGACGTGGATGTGCGGATCGGTCTCGCTCATCTGCGTCCGGCCTCCGATCCGAGTCGTCCCGCAATCAGGTTAATGCGCCGAGCCCCAGGTCGAGGGGCTCGGCATGCTCGCGTACCTCGCTCACCTCGGCGCGGGCCACCCAGCGCCGGTGGACGCCCCGCTCGATCCGCTCCATGCCGAGCGCCCGCGCCACCGGCAGCCGCCCGCCGGTGTATTCGAGCAGCAACTCGCCCGCGCGCTCGTCCCGTACGAGGCAGGGGGCGCCACGCCACGCGCACACCCGCGTGACGTGGAAGACGGCCTCGCACTCCTCGGCGGGCACCGACCGCACGAAGCGGCCCGGGGCCCGCTCCTCGAACCCGTCGGCCGGCCCGTCGCCGAGCAGCCGGATCAGCAGCCCGTCGTGTCCCGGGTCGGGATTGGCCGGAAAGCCGGCTCCCCGCCAGCGCGCCCGGTAGCAGCTCGCCGTGGCCTGCGCCGTGGCCTGCACCGGATGCTCGCCGGGCAGCCAGCGGCCGAGGTCGCCGTCGTAGACCGCGCGTACGGTCTCGGTCCCGGCCGCGGTCAGCTCGACGATCTCCGAGCCGTGCGGCAGCCGTACGGCGTCCACCTTGTACTCACGGACCAGGGAGTCCGCGTTCGGCGCGAGGCCCATGCCGGCGAACGGCGGTTCCTCGATGACCCAGCCCGCCACCGCCGCCATGCCCGCCTCGTCGGTCCCGCCGTACGGCGTGCGGTAGAGGTTGAGCCCCACCGTGCGCCACCGCAGCAGGAACAGCGAGCCCTCGCCGCTGAGCAGGCTGTCGTCGGCGCCCCGGCCGAGGGCGTCGGCGAGCACGGCCGGCGTCGCCACGTGCGCGACGTCGAGGGCGTGGTGGCAGTAGCCGGAGACCCGCGACTCCCCCTCTCCGAGGTAGGCCCGCAGGTCGTGCGGCGTCAGCGGCTTCTGCACGACCGGCAGCGCGGGCTCGGGCTCCGCCCTGCGGTCCTGCGCGAGGGTGGGGACCGCGAGCCTGGCGACGGTCCCCGGTTCGAGCAGGAAGCGCACCGGCAGGCCGGGGTTGACGGCGAGGCCCCACCGGGGATCGGGCCAGCCGGCGGCCAGCTCGACCATCGAGGTGATCCTGACCCGCGACCGTCCCGTGGCCGCCCGCATCGCCTCGACCGACGTGTAGGCGGGCAGCCACACCCGGTCGGGCGCGGTGATCGTCGGCCAGGCGGCGTCTCCGTCCGGCGGCACGGGCAGCGCCAGCTCGGTGTCCCTGAGCATGCTCAGGCAGAGCGCGATGTCCCCCGCCTCGTACGCCGCCCCGAGCCCCCGTTCGAACGCGCTCGCGGCCCAGTCCGTCATGGGCTGCCGGTCGGTCACAGGCTGAACGGCGGCAGGAAGGACGGCGCCTTCGTCCCGCCGAGGTCGCCGAGGTCGGGCTGGGGCTCGGTGAGACCACCGGTGGCCGGGTCGAAGGCCACCTTGGCCCTGGTGAGGTCGGGCACGTCGGCGGCGATCGCCGTCATGCCGGGGAACTTCGCGCTGGCCGCGCTGTAGAGATAGCCGGACACGGTGAGGATGCCGGCGACCTTCCAGCTCGTCTTCATCATCGTGCCGACCACCTTCTGCGCCACCTGGCCCAGCCCGACCATCGCCCGCGCCACCATGGGCCGGGTGGCGGCGAAGGTCAGCACCTGGCCCTTGCACGCCTGGCTGAACACGGCGACCGCCATGGCCGAGCCGCCGAGCGACAGGGACACCCAGCTCGCCGCGTCGTAGAGGTCGGCGCCCGAGTCGAGGCTGCCGCTCACGCACTCCCTGCACCTCTCGAAGTTGTCGAGCTGCGTGTTCAGCTCGGCGTGCTTCTCCTTGAGTGTGGCGAGCATCTTCCCCTTCAGATGCCCGTCGGACTCGAGCGCGGTGAACTGCCGGTCCAGGTCCGTACGCAGCGCGGCGATGCCGGCCTGCTTCCCGTCGGCCGAGGGCTCCTCGCGCCACTGGCGCGCTCCCTGCCGCATCGCCTCCGGGTCGGAGATCATCGTCGTCAGCAGCCCCGCCAGCGGCCATCCCGTCCCTTCGATGCGCGCCGCCGCGGCGGCCATGCCGGCGCCCGTGATGAACCTGCCCGTCGCCAGGTCTGCCATCTCCTAGTCCTCCTCCTGCATGCCGAGGACGGCGGGCGCCACGTCTTCTTCGCCGAACCAGGTGCTCTCGTCCTCCGGCACCGCGGGCCCCCGGTGGCGGTCCTTGTCCTCCCCGTTGTTTCCCGCGCCCGCCATGGGGGCGTACGGCACCCCGGGCACCCCGCCGGCTCCGATGCCGCCGCGGCCGGCGCCTTCATAACCGGTGGACGCGCCCGAGCCGTAGCCACCCGAGCCGTAGCCACTCGTGCCGTACCCGCCCGAGCCGGAGCCGCCGGTGCCTGTCCGGGTTCCCGTGGAGTAGTCGGTCGGCCCGTAGCCGCTCGTGCCGAGGTCGGGGAGCGTCGGCACCGTGGGCGGGGCCGGGGTGTGCGCCGAGAGAGCGGTGTCGCCGGGGACGGCCGGCGCCTGGGGGTTCGGCGCGTTCCGGTCGAGCCCGTCGAGGCCGGTGCGGCCGATCCCGTTCCCGTTCAGTCCGTTCGGGTCGAGCCCGCTGCCGCCAAGGCCGTTGCCGTTCGCGCCGTTCGGGTCGCCGGGGCTGGGCAGGTCACCGCCCTTCCCGCCGGGGCCGGGCAGCGTGCTCGGGTCGGGCAGGTCGGGGTGCTTCAGGCTGTCGTCGAGGTCGGTGCCCAGTTTGTCCTTCGGCAGCTTCCAGTCGTTCCCGAGCCCGGAGGGGCCGGTCTTCGGCAGCCCACCGCCGCCGAGCCCCAGTTTCTTGGGGTCGATCCCGGCGCCCTTCGTGCCGCCGCCCAGCCCGTTCAGGCCGCCCTTCCCGGTCTTGCCCGAGCTCTCCTTCTCCCCCTCCTTGGCGTTCTCGACCGCCTTGTCGAGCGCGAGCTTCCAGGAGTCGAGGACGCCCTTGCCCTTCGCCATGGCGTCGGCCGCCTGGTCCCGCAGCTTGCTGTGGACGCCGTTCAGGCCGCCGCCGATGACGCCGAACGTCCCCATGGGCAGGTGGATGTTCTTGATCGCCGCGCTCGTGTCGGACAGGGCCTGCCCGTGACTCGCCACCTGGTTGGCGAACTTCCCGACTTCGGAGTAGCGCATGAAGAACTCGGGGTCGGACAGGCGGGGATCCACCGCGCCGCCGTTCGCTCCCATGGAGGCCGCGAGGCCGGCGAAAGGATTCGTCGCGCCCCCGCTCGTATCGGTCACAGCATCCTCCAGCCGATTCCCGGCAGATTGCGTTTTCAACTACTTACGGCCGAGTCACCACAAAGCTCGCAAAACGTACAAATCTCCTAACCGGCCGTCTGACAAAACCGCAAGAGACGTGACAAAATCTTAATCTCGGACAGCCCCGGCAAGCCCCACACTGATCCATTAATGTGACTTTTGGGTCATCACCCGACCCTCCTGGTCGGGGGAATTCGACAGGATCAGTGGAGGTGACCATGTCGCACTCTGGCGCAAGCCAGGCCCAAGTGAGCCGGCACGACCTGGACGAGGCGATCACCTGGATCGGCGACGCGGCCGAGAACATCCGCGGCATCCAGCGTTACCTGGACAGCGCCGGCGAGAACCTCAAGGTCCACTGGCAGGGCGAGTCGCACCACGCGTTCGACAAGGTGCACCTGCTGTGGCACGAGCGCATGGACGTCATCCTGGGCAGCCTGCAGACCCTCGCGGAGAGCATCAGGGCGAACAACAAGAACTACGCCGAGTTCAACGCCCACGCGACCGCCGAGATCAACAAGATCGAGGCGCTCATCAACCAGGCCCCGCCCGCCTCGTACAGCCGCTGAGCCCGAGACGACCACCAGGAACGGACGGAGAGCGCGACGGTGGACTTCGACATCACAAAGGTCAACTTCAGCGGTCTCGACACGGGCGAGACCGAGTTCCAGAACGCCTTCAACAGGCTGGTCACGGAGCTGGAGAACCTGGAGAACAAGCTCAACACCAAGACCGCGATCTGGCAGGGCAGCGCCAAGGACGCCTACGACCAGACCAGGCGGATCTGGCAGCAGGAGGCCAAGGGCCTGGCGGACATCGTGTCCCTGCTGGCCAAGAACATCAACATCACCAACATGAACATGCAGGACGTGGAGCGGATCAACGCCGCCATGTTCGACGGGAAGTGAGCGGACGTCCGACAGTACGGCCGGCGGCACCGGCGCTCCTCGGCCGGTGCCCGTCACGGCGTTGACGGGAGTGTGACGCATGGCTCGCGACGGTGGCGTGGAGGTCAGCCGCACGGCCCTCAGGAACGCGCGCAAGGACTTCGAGGAGGCGCTGGAACTGCTGGCGCCCGGGGCGTCCAAGCGCGAGGTGACTCCGGTCGCCTTCCCCGAGGGCGGCGCGGTGAAGCGCCTGCTCGCGCGGCGTGAGGCCGTCGGCGGCTTCTGGGAGGCCGCGATGGGTTTCCACACGAGCCTGACCGGCGCCGAGGGCGCGGTCACCGCCGTCTACGCGGAGATCGCCTCGACCCTCGGCATCGCCGCCGAGCGCCTGGAACTGGCGATCAGGAACCTCGACGCCGGGGAGCAGGCGGGCGCGCGGCACGTCGGCGTGGCGGACGTCTAGTCGGACGAGAGCGGTTGAGGAGGCGTCGTGGCCGAGAGGAAGATGCCGATCAGGGCGTCGATCGACGCGTCGGAACCGGGCGTCGTCACGCTGGACGCGTTGCGCACCGCGCTCGAGAAGACCGATCCCGAGCTGATCAGGTCGGCCTCGGGTGAGTTCAAGAGCGTCCACGACAAGCTCAAGACGGTGGTCGAGACGCTCGACAGGCACCTGGACGCGCTCGACAAGCACTGGACGAGCGGCGAGGACGCCAAGCAGGTGAAGGAGCAGCTGCGCCGGCTCAGGGCGTCCACGGCCGCGGTGATGACCGCGATCGTGGACAACTCCCTTCCGGCGGGACAGACGGGACCGCCCTCGCCGCGTGGCGTGGTGCCCGCGCTGGACGTGTACGCCAGCTCCCTCAACCAGTTCAGGGGCGAGAACGTCCCCAAGCCCACGAAGAGCGACGTCGACTGGTACGACGCGGCCATGGAGGCGGGGGCGGTGGGCGCCGCGGGCGGCGCGATCGCGGGCTCTCCCTTCGCGGGCGTCGGGGCCATCCCCGGAGCCGTCATCGGCGGCGTCGGCGGGTTCATCGTGGGCGGCATCGGCGGCGCCATCGGCTCGGTCTTCGGCGACGGCCCCTTCTTCAATCTCTTCGGAGAGTCGAAGGAGGAGAAGGACATGAAGGCGGCCGAGGAGCACCTCAAGAAGCTCACGCAGGCGACGCAGACCGCCAACGCGCTCTTCCCCGCGTCGCTCGACACCGACGTGCCGAAGTTCGACATGACGCCCCCGGCGTACACGCCGGTGACCGGCCCAGGGGGAACCCTCCCGAACGGGACGCTTCCCACGGACGTGCGGGGATGGCAGAACCCCGCCTCGCTCGGCGACCTCGGCACGGGCTCCGGCCCGGACGGCGTGAACGGCCTGGGCGACGGCGGCTTCCCGGGCTGGAACGGCTCCGGCGATCCGTATGGACCGGGCGGCACGGGCGTCCCCGGAGCCGGGATCGGCAACGGCGGAGGACTGGACGGCGACGGGCCGGGCGGCGACCTGAACGGCGGTCTCGGCGGCGCGGGCGCCGGCGGCTCCGCAGGCACCGGCGCGAACGGCACGCGGCTGAACGACTCCGGGCTCGACGGCGCCGGCCACGGCACCAGCCTC